>JANNKZ010000550.1:0-1979 GCA_031396515.1 Gammaproteobacteria bacterium | reverse complement strand
ACGTTGGCCGAAATCACGGCGCGGCGCTTGCCATTCTCGCGGCTGATCTGGTTGGGACCGAGGCTAAGGTCGATTTTGGCGACCTCGCCGAGCGGCACGTAGGCCGGCTGCTCCGTCGCCGGGTCGATCGGGTCGGCATCGCCCGGCCAGGAATGGCCGGATGGCGGCAGCGGAATCGGCAGCCTTCCGATGACGTCGAGGTCGGTGCGCAGGGCTTCCGGGAGCCGCACGACGATATCGAACCGCCGGTCGCCCTCGAACACCTGGCCGACTTCCAGGCCGCCGAGGGCGATCCGCACGACATCCTGCACGTCGGCGACGTTTAAGCCGTAATGCCGCAGCAGGTCGCGGTCCGGCTCAATGGTCAGGAGCGGGAGCCCGGTGATCTGCTCGAGCGACACGTCTTCGGCGCCCGGCACGCCCT
The DNA here is from genome assembly GCA_031396515.1 of Gammaproteobacteria bacterium. Lineage (GTDB taxonomy): Bacteria > Pseudomonadota > Gammaproteobacteria > Steroidobacterales > Steroidobacteraceae > SCUD01. The sequence continues at coordinate 1,555 of JANNKZ010000550.1, read as the reverse complement.
GGATCACGTCCTCGATCGCGCCGCCCACCTCGAGCAACCGGTCGAGATCGTCCCCGACCAGCTTGACGGCGAGGTCGGAACGCACGCCCGCGATCAGTTCGTTGAAGCGCATCTGGATCGGTTGCAAAAACTCGTAATTGTTGCCTGGGACGCCTGCCACAGCTTGCGCCAGCTCGGAGACGAGCTCAGGCATCGTCTTGTCCGGATCCGGCCACTGGTCCCGCGGTTTCATGATGATGAAGTTGTCGGCGACGGAGGGCGGCATCGGGTCAGTCGCGATGTCGGCCGTGCCGATCTTCGCGAATACGTGTGACACCTCGGGGAAGCCCTTGATTGTCTCCTCGAGCTGCTTCTGCATCGCGAGCGCCTGCGTCAGGCTCGTGCCGGGGATGCGCAGCGCGTGTAACGCGATGTCCCCCTCCTCCAGGTTCGGCAAGAACTCGCTGCCCATGCGGCTCGCGCCGAATGCGCTCAGCACCACGAGCGCGGCTGCCGCGGCCACGATCGGAACGCGCCGCGCCAGAGCGAACCGAAGCACTGGCTCGTACCATTGCTTGGCAGCGCGGATCACCTTGTTCTCGTCCTCTGCGACAGTCCCACGCATGAATAGCGCGATCGCCGCCGGCACGAAGGTCACGGACAGCGCGAGCGCAGCGAGGAGCGCCACCACCACCGTGAATGCCATCGGCCGGAACATCTTTCCCTCGACGCCGGTCAGCGTGAAAATCGGTAGATTTACCAGCACCACGACGATCACGCTCACGAGGCTCGAACGGAACACCTCGCGCGTCGCAGTGAACACGGTGCTCATGCGCTCCGGCAGTTCAAGCGCGCGCCCCGCATGACGCTGCGCCTCGCCGAGCCGCAGCAGGCAGTTCTCGACGATGATGACCGCCCCGTCGACGATCAAGCCGAAATCAAGGGCGCCAAGGCTCATCAGGTTGGCACTGACGCCCTGTTCCACCATGCCGGTAATCGTGAGCAGCATCGAAAGCGGTATGACGGCGGCCGTAATGAGCGCCGCCCGCAAGTTGCCGAGCAGCGCCATCAGAACGACGATCACGAGCATGGCGCCGATGACCAGGTTCTCCTGAACCGTCGCGATGGTCTTGTCCACCAGCGCGCTGCGATCGTAGAGGGCATTTACCTGGACGCCCGGCGGCAGCGTCGGACGGATCTCCTCGATCCGCTCGGCGGTCGCCGCCGACACCGTGCGGCTGTTCTCGCCGATCAGCATGAACACCGTGCCGAGCACGACCTCCTGGCCGTCCTGCGTCGCAGCGCCGGTGCGCAACGCCGAGCCCTCGCGAATATCAGCGATCTGCTCGAGCGGAATCGGCACGTCGTCGCGACGTGCCACGACGATCGCCTCGATGTCGTCGATGGTGGACACCTGCCCCGGTGAACGGATCAAGTATTGCTGGCCGCTGCGCTCGATGTAGCCGGCGCCGACGTTCGTGTTGTTGCGGGCGAGCGCTTCCGCAATGTCCTTCAGCGTCAGGTCGTGAGCCAGGAGCTTTGCCGGGTCCGGGGTCACATGGAACTGCCGCTCGTA
>JANNKZ010000509.1:0-11003 GCA_031396515.1 Gammaproteobacteria bacterium | reverse complement strand
ACGCGCTCGACGCGCTCGTCGGAGATCTGCGAGATGTGCACGAGGCCGTCGCGGCCCGGCAGGATCGCGACGAAAGCGCCGAAATCCATCAGGCGGACCACCTTGCCCTCATAGATCCGGCCGACTTCGACATCTGCCGTGATCATCTCGATGCGCCGGAGCGCCTCACGACCCGATGCGCCGTCTACCGACGCGATTTTGACCGTGCCGTCGTTTTCGATGTCGATGGTTGCGCCGGTTTCCTCGGTGATCTGGCGGATGACCGAACCGCCCTTGCCGATCACGTCGCGGATCTTCTCCGGGTCGATCTTGATTGTGACGATCGTCGGGGCCCATGCGGACATTTCCGCGCGCGGCTTGTCGAGGACCTTGTTCATCTCGCCCAGGATATGCAGGCGGCCGGCCTTCGCCTGCTCGAGCGCCGCTTTCATAATCTCGGCCGTAATGCCGTTGATCTTGATGTCCATCTGCAGCGCGGTCACGCCATTCGCAGTGCCCGCGACCTTGAAGTCCATGTCGCCGAGGTGATCCTCGTCACCCAGGATGTCGGTCAGCACGGCGAAGCGATCGCCTTCCTTGACCAGGCCCATCGCGACACCGGCGACCGGCGCCTTGATCGGCACGCCCGCATCCATCAGCGAGAGGCTGGTGCCGCAGACGCTCGCCATCGAGCTCGAGCCGTTCGATTCGAGCACCTCGGACACCACGCGCAGCACGTACGGGAAGGCCTCGAGGGACGGCATCACGGCACTGATGCCGCGCCGGGCCAGGTTGCCGTGGCCGATTTCGCGGCGCTTTGGCGAACCCATGAAACCGGTCTCGCCCACCGAGAACGGCGGGAAATTGTATTGCAGCATGAACGGCTCGCGGCGTTCGCCGGCGAGCGCGTCGATGATCTGGGCGTCGCGGCCTGTGCCGAGCGTCGTCGTGACGAGGGCCTGGGTCTCGCCGCGCGTGAAGATCGCGGAACCATGCGTTCGCGGCAGCGCACCGACCTCGACCGTGATCGGGCGTACCGTCTTGAGGTCGCGGCCGTCGATGCGCGGCTTGCCGGACAGGATCATGTCACGCACGAGCCGGTATTCGAGATCGTGCAGCTCGGTCTTGACCTGGTCCCGCGTGAACTTCGGCGCATCGCCGGCGGACAGTTCCGCCTGCACGGCCTCACGGATCTCCGCCAGGCGTACCACGCGCGCCTGCTTCACGACGATGCCGTACGCCGCGGAGTAGTTCGCTTCGGCGAGCTTCGCGACCGAATCTTTCAAGGCGCGGTTCGGCTCCGGTGGCTTCCAACCCCAGCGCGGCTTGCCCGCCTCGGCAGCGAGCTTGTTGATGGCGGTGACCGCGATCTGCATCTGTTCGTGGCCGAACAGAACGGCTCCGAGCATGACCTCCTCGGACAGGCCCTTGGCCTCCGACTCGACCATCAGGACGGCTTCGGCAGTGCCTGCTACGACGAGGTCCAGGTCCGACTCGGTCTTGACCTGAGTCATTGACGGATTCAGCTGGTACTGGCCGTCCTTGTAGCCGACGCGCGCGGCGGCGATCGGCGCAGTGAACGGGATGCCGGACAGCGCAACCGCGGCGGATGCGCCGATCAGCGACGGGATGTCCGAATCAATCTCCGGGTCGAGCGACAGCACGGTCGCCACGATCTGGACTTCGTTGTAGAAGCCCTCGGGGAACAGCGGCCGCAGCGGCCGGTCGATCAGGCGTGAGGTCAGCACTTCTTTTTCGGAAGGGCGGCCTTCGCGCTTGAAGAAGCCGCCGGGAATCTTGCCCGCGGCGTAAGTCTTCTCGACGTAGTTGACGGTCAGTGGAAAGAAGTCGCGTCCGGCGACCGCCTCACGCTTGCCGACCGCCGTGACGAGAACGACAGTGTCGCCCATCGTCACGACGACTGCGCCATCCGCCTGGCGCGCGAGGCGCCCGGTTTCGATCGTGACCTGATTTTTGCCGTAGCTGAAACTCTGCCTGGAAACGCTCAAGCAATTCCCCTTTGATCATTGGAACGGATACGGGCGACCTGCGCCCGGGGCGCGTCAGCGCCGCAAGCCAAGTTCGTTGACGACCTTGGTGTACCGCTCGGGGGCGTTGGCCTTGAGATAGTCCAGGAGCCGCCGGCGTTGTGCCACCATCTTCAGCAGCCCACGCCGCGAAGCGTGGTCGCTCTTGTGTGTGGTGAAGTGCTCGGTCAGCCCGTTGATTCGTTCAGACAGCAATGCAATTTGCACCTCAGGCGATCCCGTATCCGTGGGAGCGCGCCGGAACTTGCCGACGACCTCCGCCTTGCGTGCATTCGTGAGTGGCATCTCGTTCACTTAACCCTTTGGAAAGCCGGGCATTGTACCCGCGGCTTGGGGGCGTCTCAAGCCGTTACGGGTGCCTGATGCGAGAGATCCACCATGATTCGCTCCGGCGCGAGCTGGCGGCCTTCGGCGCTCATCCGGCCGACCCCCAGGAAGCGCCCTTCCGGCCCGTACATTCGCACCTGGCAGGCCGGCGGACCCGACGCAAACACGGCCTGGCCATGCAGGATGCAGGCCTGCTCCGCCAGGCCGAGCTGGACGGCCGGGAGTCCCGGCAGGGCGGCATCGGACGGCAGCAGCAGCGCGTCAAGCGCCTGAGGCTCTCGGGCCAGGGCCTCGATTTCATCCAGCTTCCGCATTTGCGGCTCCGCGAAGGGGCCGAGATTCAGTCGTCGAAGCGCCAGAACGTGCCCGACCGTGCCGCAGGCCCGGGCAAGGTCCTCGGCGAGCGTCCGGACATAAGTCCCCTTGCTGCAGTCCACCTCGAAGTGCAGGCGCCCATCGCTCATGCCGGTCAATTCGAAGCGGCGGATGACGATGCGGCGCGGCGGCCGCTCCACTTCGATGCCCTGGCGCGCCAGCCGGTACAGGCGCTGCCCTTCGTGCTTCAGCGCGGAATACATCGGCGGAATCTGTTCCGACTCGCCCAGGAAGCGGCCGGCCTGCTCGCGCACGAACGGCTCGGTGAGGACCGGGACGGCCGCGCGTTCGACAACCTCGCCCTCGCGGTCGGCCGTAGACGTTCGCTCGCCAAGCGCGATCGTCACTGAGTAAGTCTTGTCGGCGTCGAGCAGGAGCGCGCTCGCTTTCGTTGCCTGGCCGAAGCACAGGGGCAGCAGGCCGCTCGCGAGCGGATCGAGGCTGCCGGTATGGCCGGCCTTGCGGGCGCGAAACGCGCGGCGGGCGCGCTGCAGCGCCGCATTCGACGTCAGGCCTTCCGGCTTGTCGAGCAGCAGGATGCCGTCCACGTCGCGCCAGCGCGCGGCGGGAGTCGGCTGCGGATCCATCACTCCTTGTCCGGGTCGGGCTCGACGTGCCGGCTGCGGTCGCTTTCGACGGCATCGGTGATCAGCGAGCTGAGGCGCGCACCGCGCTCGATCGAGTCGTCGATCTGGAAATCGAGCTCGGGAGCCGTACGCAGCCGCATCTGGTTACGCACCTGGATGCGCAGGTAGCCGGCTGCGTGACGCAGCGCCTCCAGCGCCGCGTCTGCATCGCCGATGCCGGCGAATGGCGTGAAGTAAATCCGCGCGTGCGTCAGGTCGCGTGTCACCTCGACCGTCGTGATCGTGATCAGCCCGACCCGCGGATCCTTGACCTCGCGCCGGACGAGCTCCGACAGCAGACGCTTGAGCTGCTCTTCGACGCGCCGTGCCCGGGGAAATTCGCGGGGCATGGCGGCTTAGAGCTGGCGAGCAACCGTGATGCGCTCGAAGCACTCGATCTGGTCGCCGACCTTGACGTCGTTGTAGCCCTTCACGCCGATGCCGCATTCGGTGCCGGCCCGGACTTCGGACGCGTCGTCCTTGAAGCGCTTCAGCGACTCGAGTTCGCCCTGGAAGATCACGACGTTGTCGCGCAGCACGCGGATCGGGTTGCTGCGGCGCACGAACCCATCCACCACGAGGCAGCCTGCAACCGTGCCGAACTTGCTCGAGCGGAACACGTCGCGGACCTCCGCGAGACCCAGGATCTGCTCCTTGACCTCGGGCGCGAGCATGCCGGTGAGCGCCGCGCGAATGTCATCGATCGCCTCGTAGATGATGCTGTAGTAGCGGACTTCCACGTTCTGGTCGCGCATCGCTTCGCGCGCGGCCGCATCGGCGCGGATATTGAAAGCGATGATCTGTGCCTTCGAGGCAGCTGCCAGCATCACGTCGGACTCGGTGAGTCCGCCGACGCCGCTCGAAACGACTTTGACCGACACTTCGTCGGTCGAGAGTTTCATCAATGCCTCACGCAGGGCCTCGGCCGAACCCTGGAAATCCGCCTTGATCAGCAGGTTGACGGTGCCCTTCGCATCTTCGCCCATCTGCTGGAACGCGTCTTCCGACTTCTGGCCGGCCTGGCGCGCGAGGCGCACGTCGCGGAACTTGCCCTGCCGATGCAGCGCCACTTCACGCGCCTTGCGCTCATTCTCGACTGCGAGCAGTTCGTCACCCGCATTCGGCGGGCTCGAAAGTCCGAGCATCTGTGCGGGAATCGAGGGACCTGCCGAATCGATTTCCTTGCCCAGTTCATCGAACAGTGCACGCACGCGGCCAAACTGTTCGCCTGCGACGACCGAGTCGCCGACCCTGAGCGTGCCTCGCTTGACCAGCACCGTCGCAACCGCGCCGCGGCCTCGCTCGACACTCGCCTCGAGCACGACGCCGACTGCCGGCGCGTCTTTCACCGCATTGAGTTCGAGCACCTCAGCCTGCAGCAGAATCGATTCCAGCAGCTTGTCGATACCGTCGCCGGTCTTCGCAGACACCGGCACGAAGATGTTCTCGCCGCCCCACTCTTCCGCGATGACCGCTTCCTGCGACAGTTCGTTGCGGACCTTTTCCGGATCCGCGCCGTGCTTGTCGATCTTGTTGACCGCGACGACGATCGGCACGCCGGCTGCCTTGGCATGCTGGATGGCTTCCTTGGTCTGCGGCATGACGCCGTCGTCAGCTGCGACCACCAGTACGACGATATCCGTCACCTGCGCACCGCGGGCGCGCATTGCCGTGAAAGCCGCATGGCCAGGCGTGTCGAGGAAAGTGATGACGCCGCGCGGTGTCTCGACGTGGTAAGCGCCGATGTGCTGGGTGATGCCGCCCGCCTCGCCCGCCGCGACCTTGGTGCGGCGAATGTAGTCGAGCAGCGACGTCTTGCCGTGGTCGACATGACCCATGATCGTTACGACCGGCGGGCGCGGCAGCAGCTCGTCGGAGGTGTGCATGCCCGCTTGAAGCGCTTCTTCGACCTGGTCCGCCTTCAGGAGCTTGGCGACGTGCCCCATCTCCTCGATCACGAGCACCGCCGTATCCTGGTCGATCGGCTGGTTGATGGTGGCGATGACGCCCATGTTGAGCATGGTCTTCATGACCTCGCTCGACTTGACGGCCATGCGCTGGGCGAGCTCGGCGACCGTGATGGTCTCGCCGACCGACACTTCGTGTTGCTGCGGCTGGGTCGGGAGCTCGAACCCGTGCTTGCGGTCGGTGCCGACCGAGGCAGCGCGGCGGCGCGATTCCGGGCGCGCGCGTCCCTTCTTGTGCCGTGCCGACAGTCCCCCGGCAATGTGCAGTTCCTGGCGTCCGTAGCGCGTGTTCTTGTCGTCCTCGACAGTTTTGCGCGCCTTCTCCTCGCGCTGGCGCCGTTCTTTTTCCGCCGTCTCGCGCGCCTTCTGCTCCGACTCGCGCCGGGACTGCTCCTCGGCCTGCCGGCGGCTGTTCTCTTCGGCGGAGCGGCGCTCGGATTCCTCGCGCTCGCGCCGCTGCTGTTCTTTCTGCTCCACGTCCTGGCGGAGCTTCTGCTCGGCGGCCACGCGCTCGGCATCCTCGGCCTCGCGCTGGCGGTCGACTTCCTCCTGCGCCACGCGCGCCTGCTCTTCGAGCACGTCGCGCTTGATGTAGGTGCGCTGGCGGCGCACTTCGACACTGACGGTGCGCGCTTTGCCCATCGGCGCGGCGACCTTGATCTCGCTCTGCGCCTTGCGCCGCAGCGTGATCTTGCGCGGCGCGCCGCCGTCCTCGGCCTTGCCGTGCGCCTTGCGCAGGTGCGTCAGCAAATCATGCTTCGCATCCTCGCTGATGCGGTCCTTCGGCCCGTTCACCGTGATCCCGGCTTCCTCGAGCTGCGCCAGCAGGCGGTCGACGGTAACCTTCAGGACTTCGGCGAACTGTTCGACTGTGACGTCGGACATCTGTACTTACTCCAAGTCTCAGGCCTGGCCCGCGATTTCGAACAAGTGCTGGCGCGCGGCCATGATCAGTTGTCCCGCCCGCTCCGGGTCAAGGCCCGGAACTGATTCAAGCTCGTCGAGCGACTGGTCGGCGAGCTCATCGCGTGTGCGGATTCCGCGCGACGCCAATTCGTAGGCGAGTTCCTTGTCCATTCCTGCAACGGCCAGCAGGTCTTCCGCGGGGCCCGATTCGTCGATTTTTTCCTCGCTCGCGATCGCCTGGGTCAGCAGCACGTCGCGCGCCCGGTTGCGAAGCTCCTCGACCATCGCCTCGTCGAATTCCTCGATACCCAGCAATTCGCTCGCCGGCACGTAGGCAACTTCCTCGATTGAGGAGTAACCTTCCTGGACCAGCACGTTCGAGATGTCCTCGTCCACGTCGAGCAGTTTCTTGAACATCTCGCGCAGCTCGCCGGACTCCGCGTCGCTGCGCTCGGTGGCCTGCTGTTCGGACATGACATTGAGCCGCCAGCCGCTCAGTTCGCTCGCGAGGCGTACGTTCTGGCCGCCGCGGCCGATCGCCTGCGACAGCCGATCCTCGGTGACCGCGATGTCCATCGAATGCGCGTCTTCGTCCATGACGATCGACGTAACTTCGGCCGGCTGCATCGCGTTGACGACGAACTGCGCCGGATTCTCCACCCAGGGAATGATGTCGACGCGCTCGCCGGCGATCTCGTTCGAAACCGCCTGCACGCGCGACCCGCGCATGCCGACGCAGGCGCCGACCGGGTCGATGCGGGGATCGAGGCTTTTGACCGCGATCTTGGCGCGCGCGCCCGGATCGCGGGCCGCACCGAGGATCTGAATCAGGCCCTGGCCGACCTCGGGCACCTCGAGCTTGAACAGCTCGATCAGGAAATCTGGGGAGGTCCGCGACAGAAACAGCTGCGGGCCGCGCGCCTCCGAGCGCACTTCCCGGAGCAGCGCCTTCAGGCGGTCCTGCGGCCGCACGAGTTCGCGCGGGATCATGTGCTCGCGCGGCACGAAGCCCTCGGCATTGCCGCCGAGGTCGACGTAGACGCCGTGGCGGTCCACCCGCTTGACGATGCCGGACACCAGCGAACTGACGCGATCCTTGTACTCGTCCACGACCTGGGCACGCTCCGCCTCGCGCACCTTCTGGACGATGACCTGCTTGGCGGTCTGGGCGGCAATGCGGCCGAATGCGACAGATTCCATCGGCACTTCGACGAAGCCGTCAATTTGGGCCGCGGCATCGACGTCAATCGCGTCGTCCAGGCGCAATTCGCGCTCTGTGAACTCCAGCTCCTTGGAATCGTCCGCAAACACCTTCCAGCGCCGAAAGGTCTTGTATTCGCCGGTCTTGCGGTCGATTTCGACGCGCACGTCGATGTCGTCGCCGTGCTTGCGGCGTGTCGCCGATGCGAGCGCCGCTTCCAGCGCCTCGAAAATGATTTCGCGTGCGACGCCCTTCTCGTTGGAGACGGCCTCGACGACTTCCAGGATCTGCTTGTTCATGATCAACCTACCAATCGCGCCTTGCTGATTCCGGCGAGCGGCAATTTCCACTCTTTCCGGTCCACTTCGATCGTCAACATGCCGTCACTGACCGGCCCGAGCCGGCCCTTGAATCGCCGCCGCCCTTCGAGCGGCAGCGCCAGTTCGATGCGCGCCTCGCTGCCCGCGAAGCGCTCGAAATGCGCCGCGGTCCTGAGCGGCCGGTCGAAACCGGGCGACGACACCTCGAGCTGGTAGTCGTGGCTGACCGGATCCGCCGCCTCGAGCGCGGCGCCGATCGCCCGGCTGGTCCGCGCGCAGTCGTCGAGGTCGATCGCTCCGCCGTCGGTACGGTCGATATACACCCGCACCAGCATGCTGCGACCCGACGTACCAATCTCGACGTCGAGCACCTCGTAACCGAGACCCGACACCACCGGCTCCAGCAGGCCGAACAACTTGTCCTTCATCCGGCCTCCATCCGCCCCGGAAACAAAAAATGGGCGCGAGGCCCATTTCCGGCGATCGATTCCAACAAAAAGGCCCCACGAGGGGGCCTCCTGATCGACCTGGCGGTTCCGGGGGACCACGACCGGGCCTCGCTGCCCGGGCCGCGGTGGCCTCTGCCACACCCCCGACCGGCCGGCATGATACCGCAGCGCGCGGTACTCACTCAACCGGCGATTCGCGGACCTTCCGGGAGAATCCGCTGCGCTAGACTCCGCGCAGCCCACGGAGAATTGTATGCAGATTGCCCGTTTCCTGGCGGTGCTTGCCGGCTTCGCGGCCGGTGCCGCGCAAGCCGATATCACGGCCGCTGATCTGGATGCGGCAACGGCATCGATCGAAGCAAAAGCGATCGAGTGGCGGCGGGATTTTCACCGCCATCCGGAGCTGGCTAACCGCGAGTTCCGCACCGCGGGCAAGGTCGCGGATCACCTGCGCGCGCTCGGCCTCAAGGTGAAATCCGACATCGCCCACACCGGCGTCGTCGCCGTGATCGAAGGCGCGCTGCCGGGCCCGACGATCCTGTTGCGAGCGGACATGGACGCACTCCCGGTCACCGAACGCACGGACGTGCCCTTCCGCTCCACGGCAATGGGCGAGTTCCGCGGCCGCCCAGTTGGCGTCATGCACGCCTGCGGCCACGATGCCCACGTGTCGATCCTGATGGCCACGGCCGAGATCCTGGTGAAATTGCGCGAGCGGCTGCCCGGAAAGGTCCTGCTCATGTTCCAGCCGGCCGAGGAAGGCGTGCCGGAGGGCGAACGCGGCGGCGCACCCCTGATGCTCGAACAGGGCCTGCTCGACATCGCGCGGCCACAGGCGGCCTTCGCACTGCACGTGATGTCGACGTTGAATGCCGGCACCGTCGGCGTGCGCGCCGGCCCGTTCATGGCCGGCTCCGACTTCTTCCATATCGTCGTGACGGGCAAGCAGAGCCACGGTTCGCGGCCGTGGGCCGGGGTCGACCCGATCGTCACGTCCGCGCAGATCATCAACGCGCTGCAGACCATCGTCAGCCGCCGCACCGACATTACCGCGCTGCCGGCCGTGGTCACGATCGGCGCAATCAACGGCGGCGTGCGCCACAACATCATTCCGGACAAGGTCGAGATGCTCGGCACGATGCGGACGTTCAGCCCGGAGATGCGCGCGGACATCATCGAGCGCATGCGCGGTATCGTGACGAATGTCGCCGAAGCCAATGGCGCCACCGCAGTTCTGGCGATGCAGCCTGAACCGAATCCCGTGCTCGAGAACCATCCCGAGCTCAGCGAACGCGCGGCGGCGGCGCTGCGCGCCGCACTCGGCGCGGACGCCGTCAAGTCGATCGGGCTGCAGCCGGTGGCGGAGGACTTCGCCCATGTCTCACAGGCCGTGCCGAGCGTCTATTTCTGGGTCGGGGGCACACCGCCCGGTCAGGACGCGGCCACCGCGCCCGACAATCATTCGGACTTTTTCTACGTGGACGAGTCTTCGATCCGCATCGGCATCCGCTCGATGCTCGCCGTCGCCGTGGACTACCTTCAGTCGCCGCCGGTGCGCTGAACGGCTTCGATTGGGGTAACCGCGAATTGCTTTGATTCCTGCCCGGTACCGGCATGCGGCCAACGCCCGCTGGCCCTAGCCATCCGCATCGTGCCAGACTCGTCTACACAGCGGACCGGCATCCTGCCCAGTCCGGTAAGGGAGATCGAAAATGAAGAGCTTTGCCTTTGCAGCATCGGCTGCGGCGTTGGCGTTGTCAGTCAACGCTCAGGCGTTCGAGGCCTACACCGACTACACGCCTTCCAAGGAAGTGTGGAATGTCACCATGGTGAAGGTGAATCCGAATCGCATCGACGACTACCTCGAAGGACTCAAGCAGACCTGGCAGCCGGGCTGCGAGATCGGAAAGAAGCAGGGTACCGTCGTGGATTGCTTCGTCTACTTGAGCGAAACTGCCGCGAACCGGGATTTCAACATGTTGCTCGTGATGAAGTACCCGGACGCTGCGTCGTCGGATCCGAATGCCGATCGGTTCAAGGCGTTCCAGGCGGCAATGCGTGCCCAGCTCGCACAGGAAAAGCAGGACAAGCTGGTCGAAGGGTATGAGGAACTCCGCACCTTTTTCGGTGAACAGAGTTTCCGGCGGATCGAGTTCAAGTAACCCGTTCTACGGGACCTGCGGGCGGCCCGAGCCGCCCAGCAGGTACACCGCAAAACTGCCTAGCCAGTGGCCACCTTCGTAGTGCTCACCGGTGACGGCGGGTAGCGCGGCTTCGCCATGTCGCGCGGCGGCACTCACGAGCGCCGCGCGACGTGGATCCTGCACCGGCAGTCCTGCGGCAATGCCGTACAGCATCCAGGCGCGGCTCAGGTTGAGCCCGTCGAGATGCGCGAGTTTCGGATCCTTGCGATCGGTGACGACGCCGGGCTCCAGCCAGGTGGCGGTACCGTCGCGCGGCAGCTGGGGCAGGAAAGATGTCAGCCACGTGGCGAACTCGCCCGCCGCCAGGACGCGGCGCATGAGGTCCGCCTCCGCCAGGCAGGGCGACAGGAAATCCTCGCCGGACGGTTCATAGGCGAGCGGACAGTCGACATCCTTCAGGTAATAGTCCCGGCTACGCGCGTCGATCAGGGCGCGCATCTCCGTATCGCCCGCTGCGACCGACCAGTCGCGGATCAGCCCGAAGGCGAAAGCCGTCTGGGCGTGCTCGCCGATGCGGATCGGATAGTGCAATTTCGGCAGCCAGGCGCGGATGCGGGCGGCGGCTTCCAGTTCGAGCGGTCGCAGGATTGCGGCCCAACGC
>JANNKZ010000498.1:0-2860 GCA_031396515.1 Gammaproteobacteria bacterium | reverse complement strand
CTCGGTCCCAAAACGCGGCAGATAGTGCGGTCCGCCCGCCTTCGGGCCGGTGCCGGACAGTCCGCAGCCGCCGAACGGCTGCACGCCGACCACCGCGCCAATCATGTTGCGATTCACGTAGACATTGCCGACGCGCGCACGCGCAGCGATGCGGCGCGCGACGCTGTCGATGCGCGTGTGCACACCGAGCGTGAGACCGAAACCGCTCGCATTGATCGCATCGACCACGGCGTCGAGCTTCGCCCCCGGGAAGCGCACGACGTGCAGGACCGGGCCGAATACCTCACGCTCGAGGCGGGCGATACCGTCGATCTCGACCGCGAGGGGCGCGAACCAGTGGCCGCACGCGAGCGTGCCCGGCAGCTTCGCGCGATGGTGCCAGCGAGCGCCGGCGACAATCGTGCGGGCGTGTTCCTCGAGCGTCGCGAGGGCGTCCGCGTCGATCACCGGACCGACGTCGGTCGATAGCAGCGCGGGCTCGCCAATCGCGAGCAGGTCCATGGCGCCCGCCAGCAATTCGAGCACGCGCGGCGCGATGTCCTCCTGTACGTAGAGCACGCGCAACGCCGAGCAGCGCTGCCCGGCCGCGTTGAATGCGGACATCACCGCGTCGTTGACGACCTGCTCCGGCAGCGCGGAACTATCGACAATCATCGCGTTCTGGCCGCCGGTCTCCGCGATCAGCGCCGGCAGCGGGCCATCGTGCGCGGCGAGGCTCCGGTTGATGAGCCGCGCGGTGTCGGTCGAGCCCGTGAAGGCGACGCCGGCGACGCGCGGATCGCCTGTCAGCGCGGGGCCGATCTTCGAGCCGCGGCCCGGCAGGAAATGCAGGACGTCGCCGGGAACACCAGCCGCGTGCAGGAGCCGCACCATTTCGGCCGCGACCAGCGGGGTTTGCTCCGCCGGCTTGGCGACAACGGCGTTGCCGGCAGCGAGCGCGGCCGTCACCTGGCCCGCGAAGATTGCAAGCGGAAAGTTCCAGGGACTGATGCAGGCGAATACGCCGCGGCCGCGCAGGCCGAGCCGGTTGGATTCGCCGGTCGGTCCCGGCAGCGCGAGCGGCCGGCCGAAGGATTCTTCCGCGCGCGCCGCGTAGTAGCGCAGGAAGTCCACGGCCTCACGGACTTCCGCGATCGAGTCGGGCACGGTCTTGCCGGCCTCGGCGACGCAGAGCGCGACAAAGCGCGCGGTCGCCGTCTCCAGCCGGTCTGCGGCCTCACGCAGGATCGCGCCGCGCACGTTCGCCCCGGTCGCATCCCAGTCGGGCTGTGCGGCGACCGCGAGGCCGATCGCCTCGGTCGCGAGGGCGGCATCCGCCTCCGCAACTTCGCCGACGCGCCGGCCGACATCCGCAGGCGACACGACGGAGCGGCGATGACCGGCGCGCTCGCGACCGCCGACGATCGGTGCGGCCGTGAACGGCGCCGTCACCGCACGGCGGCAGCCGTCCGCGAGCGCGCGCTGCTCGCGCCCGTCCGCGAGATTGACGCCGGCCGAGTTCGGCCGTTCGCGCCCGAATAGCGCGCGCGGCGCGGGAATGCGCGGATGCGGGCCGGGCCCTACGCGCTCGACGTCGGCGACCGGATCGCCGACCACGGCGTCCACCGGCAGCGATTCGTCCACGATTCGGTTGACGAACGAAGTGTTCGCGCCGTTCTCGAGCAGGCGCCGTACGAGATAGGGCAGCAGGTCCTCGTGCGATCCCACTGGCGCATAGACGCGGCACGGCAATCCGCGGCCGGCGGGATCAGTGAGCTCGGCGTACAACTCCTCCCCCATGCCGTGCAGTCGCTGGAATTCGAACTCGCGCCCGCGCGCGGCGGCGAGATGAACGATGCTCGCCGCCGTGTGCGCGTTGTGGGTCGCGAACTGCGGGTACACGCGCCGGCTGCCCTCGAGGATAATGCGCGCGCAGGCGAGGTAGGCGATGTCCGTGTGGTGCTTGCGCGTGTAGACCGGATATCCCGCGAGACCGCGCTCCTGCGCGCGCTTGACCTCGCTGTCCCAGTACGCGCCCTTCACGAGCCGCACGTTCAACTGGCGGCCGGCCTGGTCGGCGCGCCGCCCGAGGTAGCGAAGGACGTCCGGCGCCCGCTTCGAATACGCCTGCACCGCGAGCCCGAGTCCGTCCCAGCCGGCCAGTGCCGGCAGTTGCAGCAGCCGGTCGAGCAGGACCAGCGACAACTCGAGGCGCTCCGCCTCCTCCGCGTCGATCGTAAGCGCGATGCCGACGCCTTTTGCCGCGAGCGCGAGCGATTCGATGCGCGGGCCCAGTTCCTCGAGCACCTGACGCTTGCGGCCATATTCGTAGCGCGGATGCAGCGCCGACAGCTTGACCGAAATGCTCGGCCAGCCCGCGGGCGCCGTGCCCGACTTCACCGTGGCGCCGACCGCTGCGATCGCCGCGCGATAGGACTCGAGGTAGCGCGCCGCGTCGGGCTCGGTCAGCGCCGATTCGCCGAGCATGTCGTAGGTGTGGCGATAGCGCGCGGCCTCGCCTTCGACCGAGCGCTCGAGCGCTTCGTCGATGTCCCGGCCCATCACGAACTGGTGCCCCATGATGCGCATCGCCTGGCGAAAGGCCGTGCGCACGACCGGCTCGCCGAGCCGCGCGACCAGCCGCTTCAGGAAGGACGCGGGGTCACGCATTTCCGACTCGGAAGCGCGCACCAGCCGACCGGTCAGCATCAGGCCCCAGGTTGAGGCATTGACGAACAGCGAATCGGCCTCGCCCAGGTAATCGGACCACTGACCGGTCGAGATCTTGTCGGCGATCAGCCGGTCCGCCGTGTCGGCGTCCGGCACGCGGAGCAGCGCCTCCGCGAGGCACATCAGGATGATGCCTTCCTGCGACGCCAGG
>JANNKZ010000454.1:0-7272 GCA_031396515.1 Gammaproteobacteria bacterium | reverse complement strand
ATCGGCTGCTTGATGTTCGCGTCCTGGGCCGTCGCCGTGGCGACCAGTGCCAGCAGCAGCGGACCGGCAACCAGGCCCATCAGCCGGTTCAGCGAATGCATAGGCTTGCCTCCCTTCAGAATCGGTCCGACCTGGCAATCGCATCGATATTGGGCGGGCTCATCCCCTCACCCTTGCGGCGCATCATGCTCCGGTCATGAGGGAATTTCGATACGATTGGCCGGTCGGGCCGTTTCTGAAGGGAAGCAAGTCTATGCAATCGTTGAACCGTCTGATGAGCCTGGTCGCCGGGTCGCTGCTGCTGGCATTGGCCGCCACGGCGATGGCCCAGGACGCGAACATCAAGCAACCGATCGCGGAGCTCGAACGGTTGCTCGCAGCTGAACCGCTGGTTATCCACGAGGCGAAGATCAGCCGGCCCAATGCCAAGGGCGATATCACTTTGCGGGCCGAGGTCTCCTTCGGCGGGTCACCGCCGCTGCGGGTGAAGCTGCGTAAGTCCGAGCCCGGAGCAAATTCCTTCAACAACGTCCCTCGCTACGACCTCGCGGCCTACGAGCTGCAAAAGCTGTTCCTCGATCCGGACGAGTACGTGGTGCCTCCGACGGCGCTGCGGATGGTTCCACTTGCGGAGTTCAAGAAGTTTTCGCCCGACGTCTACCGAACGTTTCGCGGGGCCGACCAGGTCGTGGCCGTGGTTCAATACTGGCTGAGCGACATCCTGTCGATTCCGGACGTCTACGACGCCGAGCGCTTTGCCGCCGATCCGCTCTACGCGCGTCACATCGGCCAATTGAATATTCTCACCTACCTGATCCGGCATCGCGACTCGAACCAGGGCAACTTCCGGCTCGGCAAGGCCGAGCGCGGCGCTCGCGTGTTCTCGATCGATCACGGCGTCGCCTTCGCGTCGGAAGAGAGCGACCGCGGCGACGTCTGGAAGGACCTGCGCGTGAATCGGTTGCCGGCCGACGCCGTCGAACGGTTGCGCAAAGTGACTCCGGAGATCTTGACCGAGCGCCTCGCCGTGCTCGCGCAGTGGCGGCTCGAAGGCGGCAATTTCGTTCCGGTCGCGAACGGCCGGAACCTGGCTGAAGGCCGCGGTGTCCGACCCGAGGACGAGGACCTGCAAATGGGCCTGAGCAAGTCGGAGATTCGCGCGTTGCACCGGCTGCTGACGAAACTGCTCGAGCGCGTCGACCGCGGCGAGATCACCCTGGTGCCCGCGGCAGGCGCCTGAGAATTCATCTATGTCCTCTGCACATCGTCCGAAATTCGGATTCCTGATTGCCGCACTGATGGTCACCATCGCCTGCAGCGGTCCGTGGCAGGCGCGGGCGCAGTCCTCGGCCGTGCAGTGGACCGGTATCGATCGCGTGGTCGCGTTCGCGGATGTGCACGGCGCCTACGTCGAATTGCTCGCGCTGCTGCGGGAAACTGGAATCGTGGATGCGCAGGGCCACTGGGCGGCCGGGCAGACGCATCTCGTGAGCCTGGGCGACCTGCTCGACCGCGGCGCCGATTCGCGGAAGGTCATGGATCTTCTGATGCGCCTGCAGGGCGAGGCCCAGGCGCAAGGCGGCCAGGTGCACGTCGTACTGGGCAATCACGAGGCGATGAACATCCTCGGCGATCTGCGCTACGTCGAAGCCGGCGAATACGCCTCCTACGCGGATCTGGAGTCGGCTGACGAGCGCGCGAAACAGCGCCAGGCCTGGGAAACCGTGAACGGCGCCGGATCCGGAGCCGCCTTCGACCGGAAGTTTCCGCCCGGGTACTTCGGCCACCGCGCGGCGTTTTCACTCAAGGGCCAGTACGGCCAGTGGCTGCTGTCGCTGCCCGTGGCAATCGTGATCAACGATGCGCTCTTCATGCACGCCGGGCCCTCGAACACCTTGCGAGGCATGAGCCTGCAGGAACTGAACCTGCGCTACCGCACGGCACTCACCGACTACCTCGAGCTCGCCGGACGGCTCCAGCAGGCGAGGCTGTTGCAGGCGGATGACGAGTACCACGCACGGCCGCAGCTCGCCAAGGACCGCCTGGCAGCCAATGCCGCTGCGAGCGCTGGCACGCCGGACGCAGCGTTGACCGATTCGACCGAGCGTTTCACTGCAGTCGCGACCAGCGCCCTGCTCTCCCAGGATGGGCCCAACTGGTACCGCGGAGCCGCGCTTTGCAACGAGACGGCCGAAGCCGACGTGCTATTGCCGCTGTTGCAGCAATTCGGTGTCGCGAGGCTCGTTGTCGGCCATACACCGACCCGGAATCTGCGCGCGGTCACCCGATTCGACGGCCGCGTCATCAAGCTCGATGCCGGCATGAACCGCGCCGCGTACAAGGGTCGGGCCGCGGCTCTGCTGCTCGAACGGTCCGGACTCAGTGTCCGTTACGCAGGAGAACCGAACGCCACCCCGCTGGCGCCCGAGGGCCTGTTTGTCGCACCCAACGAACTCGATGACGCGAGCGTGCTGGCGGCGCTGCGCGACGGCGAGGTGACGGTGGCGGGCCCGCGCGTCCCGAACGAACTGAACGTCACGGTGAGTCACGGCGGCAAAACGATTCCGGCCGTGTTCCAGGTTCGTGGCGGAGGCCCCGCCCGTAAGGAAGTGGCGGCCTACAAGCTCGATCGTCAGTTGGGGCTCGGCTTGGTGCCGGTCACGGTCGAGCGCGAAGTGCAGGGCCAGCGCGGCGTGCTGCAGGGGCGACCGCAGAAGTGGGTTTCGCAGGCCGACGTGCAGCGGCAGTCGTTGCGCGGCGGCGGCTGGTGCGACACCGAGCCGCAGTTCCAGCTGGTCTACGCATTCGACACGCTGATCGGCAACGAAGGCCGCACCGCCGACTCGCTGCTGTTCGATTCGGAAGAGTGGTTCGTCTACGTGACATCGCACGAACGCGCCTTCGGCACGACCCAGGGCCTGCCCGCTTACCTGAAGGCACATCCGCCGACGCCGGGCGCGGAAATCCGTCGTCGCATGAAGGCACTTGAAGAGCCGGACCTGCAATCCGCGCTGGGTGAGTTGCTCAGCTCGCGCGAAATTAAGGCCATCGTCCAGCGCCGGGACGCGTTGCTGGCCCTGCCTGAAGCGGCGGCTAGAGCTTCAGATTAGTCGGCGCCTGGCCACAAACGTGGTTCGCGCTTCGAGACCGTCCAGATTGGCGGCAATGACGGTGATGCGAAGCTCCGTGATCTCGACGTGCACCGGCACCTTGCCGACGAATGCCTGAAGCCCGGGATTGAAATGCAGCCAGTGCGGCAATCGACGGCCGTCGTCGCAGCTGGCGCGCAGTTTCAGCACATCGCCGGGCTCTGCGTCGTAGAACGCCTTCGGCGGAATCGGGTGCATGAACGACTCACCTGGAGCATAGAGCAAGTCGGGAATCGGCTCGACTGCCGCGGGCGGGACGTTCACGAGGCTCTCGTGGGACTTCTGGCTGTAATTGCGCCCCATCAGCACCGCGAGCCCGATCCACGCCAGTGCAAGAATGAAGGTCAGCACCGCGAACTCGTGCGATTCCCAGCCCAGCAGATGGAGCCCGATGAATATCCCGACGGCCTGGATCAGGTCGCCAAAGCGCCAGAAGAACGTGTCGATGGCCGTCTTGCCGTCGTATTTCGAGGCGCGGTCGACCGGCAGGAACAACGCCTGCCGCGTGGTGTTCATCAGAGAGTAATCGATACCGTTCTCGGCGAATTTGATACGGCGGATCAGCGAGAAGATCGGTATGAACCCGCCGATCAGCGGCGCCAGCGCCAGCAAGCCGTAGCCGAAAGCGACAATGATCGGATGGACCAGTAGCGCACCGCGCACACCGACGGCCTGGTAGATGCGCGAAACGAGGAACATCTGGATGCCAAGGCTGATCAGCGTCACCCAGAAATTGAAGTTGCCGTAGAACGCGGTGATGAGTTCGCCCAGATCGAGCGTACCGCCACTTTCCGCGACGCGCGCCACGGCATCGGCCTTCACGTAGTCGGCCAGGATGTATTCGCCCGTGGTGTTAATCCAGTTGAGCAGCACCACGAACAGCGCAATCGTCAGCAGATACCGGTCGCGCAGCACCAGTCCGATGCCGCCGAGCACCTTCGGCACCAGGTGGGGACGCTCGACCTCGATTGCGCGCGAACCTTCCGGGATCGCGGCGCGCGCGGGACTGGCAATGAACAGCGTGGCGCCGAGGGTCACGGCCGCCAGAACCATGAGCCCCATGGGCGACAGCGCAGCGACCGCCAGCTCCGTGACCTTGGAACCGGCCAGCGCGCCCAGGTTGGCGCCCAGCATGATCACCACGAACAGTCGCTGGCCGCTCCTGACATTGAACGAGTCTGCCGCGAAGGCCCACATCTGCGAAACGGCCATGACGCCGTAAATGCCGACCCAGATGAAAAACGGGAATGCGATCGGCACGCCGTAATGGCTGAGCACGGCGAACATCGGCAGCGTCAGCACGAAAAACAGCGTGACGGCGCGCAGCAATTGCGCGCCCTCGAGGTGGTGGCGCAACCGGCCGTACAACGGCACGACCAGCATCAACACCAGCGCCATGAGCGCCACCGCGTAGGCGCGCTGCTCGGCCGAAAACTTGGCGAGCATGAAGGCTTCGCGCAGCGCCTTCATCACCTGGTACGACGAGAGCAGCAGGAATCCGTGCAGGAAGAACAGGAACGCGGTGCGGCCCTCGCCGGGCGCCACGCGCGTGACGTGCGACAGCAACCGCTCGAATCGGCTCAGGTGGGCGTGATCGTGGTCGTGAATCAAAAGGTCCGTACCTGTCCGCCGGTGACCCTGTCGCCGCGATTCGTGTCTGTCATGAATCCCCCCTCTCGACCCCGCTATCGTGACATAGCACGCGGCGATTGGGGATACACTGCCGGCCCATGCGGTTTACGCCTGCGTTCTACCGCTTCGCGGCCATCTGCTCGTTCGCCTCGGCAATCACGACGCTGGGGCTGATCTTCCTGCCGGAAGTGTTCACGCCGGCCGAAGATTTCGCGGCCCGCATGGCGCGCGTGAACGATCCGGTGTATCGCCTCTACGCCTGGGTCTACTTCGGCCATCCATTCCTCGTCGTCGCCGCCGCCCTTGGAATTGCGATGCGCCTGCGACGCGATGCCACGTCGCTCGTGATCCCGGGTCTCCTGGCATTCCTGCTGTGGGGCGCGACGGAGGCGGGTCAGCAGACGCTGACGCTCTTCGCGTTCAATCCATGGCGCGTCGCCTGGCTCGCGGGCGACCCGGCGATTCGCGCAACGATGGAGATGCGCACTGCGGTGTACGACGGCGCGTGGAACGCGATGTACTTCCTGCTGCTCGTCGGCTTCTTCATCGCCAATCTGTTGTATGCCCTGGCGCTCTTGCGCGGGCGCGGGTTGTCGCGCGTCGTCGGAGTGTTGTATGCCGCCGCAGCGGGGCTGACTCTTCAGATCATCATCGTGGAAGTCGGCGGCGGACAGCTCCTGCCAGATTCTGTCGGCTTCTGGGTCTATCCGCTGATCCAGCCGCTCGCACGCACGCTGATCGGCGTCTGGCTGTGGACACATCGCGACGAGAACGCCGCCGCAAGGTCCGGTTAGAGCTGCTGGTCGAGTGTCGCGTGCAGATCCGCACCGGGCACCAGCAAGGCCTGCACACGCAGTCGCAAGTCACGATCCTCGATGACAAAGGTCGAAGCCAATACCTGGCCATGTGCTTCGACCGTTACCTGCAACTCGTCGGGATCCACTGGCCGGACCGACCGGATCTTGGCACCGCGCAGTTGCGGCATGCGGCTCCCGCCATACCGATAGTTCGGCCAGGATTCTGGGGCGCCAATCACATCGCGGACTGTTCGCGGAGTCATTCCCGGTACTTTAAGACAGTCTGACCGGTCCCGGAAACAGGGCCGTCAGGCAGGTGGAGCGCCACCCTATCCATGGGGAAACCCCTGCAAGTGCTGCAATTTGTGCGGGTAGCCAGGTGTGGCCTAGACTGTTGCCACAACTAGAACGACGCTTCGGCCGCTGCCGAGAGCGGCGTCGGGGGAGTGTAGATGAGTCATCGTTCATCACGCTCGGTGTGGGTCCGCGCAAGCCTGCTTGCAGCAGCCTTCTGCATTTCTGCCTGCGGTGGCGGCGGAAGCGGGGATGGATCGAGCGGGTCGAACAGACCAAGGCTGACCGCAAGTCCGACGCAGGTTTCGGTGACTGCGGATGTGGCTACGAGCTGGATCCCGATGGCGACCGGCGCGACGGTCTGGGGTCCGATTGCGGTCGCAGGCACCTACTTCGGGTCGGGACTGACGTACGATAACGGACGCGTCTTCATCCTGATGTTCGACGGCGCCGTCCGCGCATTCAACGCCGCGAACGGGGCCGCCCTGTGGAGCACGCAGCTTCCGGGATACTGGTACATGGCATCACCCAACGCCTACGGCGGCATCGTGTTTGTCAGCGGCAATGGCGGCTTGTCCGCACTGGACGAGGCCAGCGGAGCGATTCTCTGGACCACTCAACCAGCGGGCACGACCGGATGGGCGTCACCTGCGGTGTCTTCCGAAGGCGCCTACACCCAGAACGGTTCCTGCAACGCGGGAGCCTATGACCCCGTCGTCGGCGCCTCCTTGTGGGAAACGCGAAGTCCGTGCGACGACCCCTGGGATTACGCGCCGGTCGTCAAGAATGGAATCTTCTTCGGCCGCGTCGGCGACTCACTCAATCTCTTCGACGCGGTTACTGGCAGCTTCATGCTCCAACTGGGTTCCATGTTCGCGCCGGCCGTCACCGACACGGCCGTGATCGCGCTCAACGCAGGCACGCTTTCGTCCACGCGGTTGAATGATTATGTGCAGACCTGGACCTTCGTCGGTGACGGCGATCTCGTCACTGCGCCGGTCGTCGTGAACAACACGGTGTTCATCGGATCCGCGAGCGGCAGGGTTTTCGGGCTTGATCTGCAGACCGGCTCGCCGGTCTGGACGGGCCAGTCGCCGGTGCCGATCAACTATGACAGTGAGAATGGCGGACCCATGCCACCGTCCGGGCCGGCAGCCGGCGAGAACGTGCTGGTCTTCCCGGCAGGAAACTCGCTGGCTGCCTGGCAAATGCAATAGCCGGGATGCAGAACGGATCATGAAAACACTCAGCAGGTCGCTGTTCGCAGTCGTCCTCGCAGGCTCGTGCTTCCTGGCGACAATTCCCGCCGACGCGGAGACGGTCATCCTGGTGGACGGCGCGACACTGATGCCGTTCGGCAAAGGCACGAGTTCGCTGTACAGCGGCCCGACCGTCTTCGA
>JANNKZ010000287.1:0-3519 GCA_031396515.1 Gammaproteobacteria bacterium | reverse complement strand
AACGGGGTCGGAGAGAAAGTCGCCGAGCCGGTGAAGATCGAAACGCCAGGCGACGCACCGGCAGCAGAGCCGCCTGCCGCGAGAGAACCGAATGCCGCGGTCGCCGCGGCCGCGGGAGAACTTTCCGAAGACGTCCGCAAGGAGATGCTTGCCGCCGGCATCGACCCGTCGGATCTGGAGAACCTGTCGAAGGGCCGCAACACCTGCGAGTTCGATGCACCGCCGTTCGGCAGCAAGGACCTCGAAGTGTCGCTCAAGCGCGCCTGCGAGCAGATCCGCGCGGACGGCGGCGCGCGCCTCGCGGAGCAGTTCGCCACCACCGCGCCGAAGCTGATGTTCATCTTCCTGCCGCTGATGGCGGCGGTTGCGCTTCTCTTCTACTGGCGCCCGCGCCGCTTGTATGCCGAGCATCTTGTGCTGTTTCTGCACAATCACGCCTTCACCTTCCTGCTGATCGGCGCGATGGAAGTGGTGAACGCGGTGAGCGAACTGCAAGTGCCCTACGTCGGCGTAATCGGCTTCCTGAACCTCCTGCTCTTCCTCTACCTGCCCTGGTATGTGTTCCGCTCGATGCGCGTGGTGTACGGCCAGGGGCGGTGGCTGACATCGGTGAAGTTCTTCTTTCTCACCGCGATTTACTTCACGCTGCTCGGCATCACGATGTTCGCGGGCCTGGTTTACTCGATGATGCAGCTCTGATGACCGCGCACCGCGCCATCCTGCACGTGGACATGGACGCGTTCTACGCGGCGGTCGAGCAGCACGACGATCCCGAGCTCGCCGGCCAGCCGGTGGTGGTCGGTGGCGCGGGCGGGCGCGGCGTAGTCGCCGCGGCAAGCTACGAGGTGCGCCGCTTCGGCGTGCACTCGGCCATGCCGATGCGCGAGGCGCTGCGGCGTTGCCCGCACGCCGTCGTGGTGCGCCCGCGCTTCAAGCGCTATCGCGAGATCTCGACCCAGGTGTTCGTGATCTTCAACGAGTTCACCAACCTGGTCGAAGGGCTGTCGCTCGACGAGGCGTTCCTCGACGTCACGGGCAGCGTCTCGCTGTTCGGCGGCCCGGAGAAGATGGCGCGCGAGATCAAGGACCTGATCCGGGCGCGCACCGGGCTCACGGCCTCGGTCGGCGTTTCGCACAACAAACTGCTCGCGAAGCTCGCCTCGGAAATGCACAAGCCCGACGGGCTGACCGTCATCCGCGCGGAGGACGTCACTGCGACGCTCGACCCGATGCCGGTCGGCCGGCTGTTCGGCATCGGTGCGAAGACCGCGGCGCGGCTCGAGCAGCAGGGCATCTTTACGCTCGGGCAGTTGCGGCGCGCGCCGGAGTCGGTGCTGTGGCCGTTGTTCCGCCGCGAGACGCGCAAGTTCCGCGACCGCGCCTCGGGCATCGACGAGCGCCCGGTGGTCGCCGACGCGCCCGAGAAACAGATCAGCACCGAAGAGACCTTCGACGCCGACATCCGCGATCCCAAGCAGCTGGCCGAGCGCCTCGCGCAGCTCGCCGATACGACCGCGGCGCGGCTGCGCTCGCGGCAGTTCAAGGCCGGGATGATCAGCATCAAGGTCCGGCGCCGCGACTTCGAAACGTACACGCGGCAGCGGAGCTTCAACCCGCCGACCCAGGAGACGCGGTTGATCGCGCAGGTGGCGCAGGAACTGCTCGATCGCTGGCTCGACGAACAGCCGCGCGCCGCCGTGCGGCTGCTCGGCGTCGGCGTCAGCGACCTGGCGCCGGCAACCCAGCTCGACCTTTTCACCATGCGCGAGACCACCGACGATCGCCAGCTCGACAACGCGATCGACAGCATCCACGGCCGCTTCGGTGACGACGCCATCCGCCGCGGCTCGGATCACTGACCACGGCACCAAGAAGAGGGGTCTGTCCCCATTGCGCGGGTGCGCGGACGGGTGGCGAGCGAGCCAGCCCGGCCGCCGCCCGCGCGCAGCATAGGGGTGCGTCCCCTTTTCTTTGCAGCCCTTGCCGCATGCAGGCATCATGTGTCCCCGCAGGGGATGAGGTTGGTCACGTAAGTCCTTATGTACACAAGCTTTTTCGGCCTCGACGAAAAGCCGTTCGCGATCACGCCGGACCCGCGCTACCTGTTTCTCAGCGAGCGCCATGCGGAGGCGCTCGCGCACCTCGCCTATGGCATCAGCGAGGCGGGCGGCTTCATCCAGCTCACCGGCGAAGTCGGCACCGGCAAGACGACCGTGCTGCGCAGCCTGCTCCAGCAGCTGCCCCCGCATTGCGACGTCGCGCTGATCCTCAATCCACGCGTTACCGACGCCGAGTTCCTGCTCTGCATCTGCGACGAGCTGCACGTGCAGGTGCCACCTGAGTCGACGAACAGCGTCAAGGGGCTCGTCGACCTGCTGACACATTTCCTGCTCGACGCCCACGGCCGCGGCCGGCGCATCGTGCTGATGGTGGATGAGGCGCAGAACCTCTCTCCTGACGTGCTCGAACAGGTGCGGCTGCTGACCAACCTCGAGACCGCGACCCAGAAGCTGCTGCAGATCATCCTGATCGGCCAGCCGGAGCTGCGCGCCGTGCTCGCGCGCGCGGAACTGCGCCAGCTCGCGCAGCGCGTCACCGGGCGCTACCACCTCGAGGCGCTGCGCCGCTCCGAGACCGTCTCTTACCTGCGCCATCGCCTGCGGGTCGCCGGTGCCACGCGCGAACTCTTCTCGGCAGGAGCGATCCGCGAACTGCATCGCCTGTCCGACGGCGTGCCGCGCATCATCAACGTGATTGCGGACCGCGCTCTGCTCGGTGCGTACACGCGCGAAGAGCATCAGGTCGATGGCGCGCTCGTGCGCCGCGCCGCCTCCGAAGTCTACGGGCGGCCGGTGCTGGCGCCGTGGGTGAACTGGGTCGCATTCGCGGGCGCGGCTGCGGGTGTCGCGCTGCTCGCGGTCGTGCTTTGGCGTTCGCTGCCGGAGAAGGAACCGGCGCTCGCGCAGGCGGCAGCGCCGCCGAATCCCGCTGCAACGGCGCCGGCCGTCGCGCCGAAACCGCCGTCGCCGCCGCTCGGCGGTGAACTCACCGCCGATCCCGTGCGCACCACGATGGACGCGGCCTTCGGCTCGCTGTTCGCGCTGTGGGGCGCGCAATACCAGCCAGGCACGGACCAGGCCTGCGAACAGGCGATCCGGAACGGCTTGTCCTGCGTCTGGCAGCGCGGCTCGCTCGCGCAGCTGAAGCTGATCAACCGTCCCGCGATCCTGTCGCTGATCGACGCCACCGGCGCGCCGCACCAGGTCGTGCTCGCCGGGCTCGACGCCCAGGGCGCGCGGCTCCTGATCGGCACGCAGCAAACCCGCGTGCCGGTCGCCGAACTCGCGGACTACTGGTTCGGCGAGTTCCTCGTGCTGTGGCGTCCGCAGACCGGCGACCTCCGGCCGCTGCGTGCCGGCATGCGCGGCGACGACGTGCGCTGGCTGCGCCAGGGACTCGAACAGCTGAGCGGCCAGCCCGTTTCCGATAGCTCCGGCGACCTGTTCGACTCGGAGCTCG
>JANNKZ010000223.1:0-1956 GCA_031396515.1 Gammaproteobacteria bacterium | reverse complement strand
GGGCAAGGCCGATGAGGCCGTTACCGCGCTCGTGGACCTCAACAAGCCCGCGTATCGCCTCGGCGAAGCCGGCATCCGCGTCGGCTGGAAGCCCCACCGGCTCGCGGTGACGGTGACGCTTGCCGCCACAGTGTTCCGCGTGCGAGAGACGGCCGAGGTGCGGGTGCGCGTCGCGCGCGCCGACGGCGGGCCGCTGCCGGCCGGCGCCGAGATCGCGCTCGCCGCGGTGGACGAGGCGCTGCTCGAACTCGCGCCGAACCCGAGCTGGGGCCTGCTCGAGGCGATGATGGGCGAACGGGGACTCAGCGTCTTTACGTCGACCGCGCAGATGCAGGTGATCGGCAAGCGTCACTTCGGCCGCAAGGCCGTCGCCCAGGGCGGCGGCGGCGGGCGCGACCGCGCGCGTGAACTCTTCGACAGCCTGCTGCTGTGGCAGCCGCGGGTCGCGCTCGACGCGAACGGCGAGGCTGTGCTCCGCATCCCGCTCAACGATTCGCTGAGCTCGTTCCGCATCGTCGCGATCGCGCACGCGGGCACGAGCCTGTTCGGCACCGGTGGCGCGAGCGTCGCGACGACGCAGGACCTGATGCTGTTGTCCGGGCTGCCGCCGCTGGTGCGCGAGGGCGACCGCTATGCCGCGACCTTCACGGTGCGGAACACGACGAACGCGCCGATGACAGTCGAGGTCACGGCGACGATTACGCCCGCGCTCGCCGACGCGCCGGCGCCGCAGCGCCTGACGCTTGCGCCCGGTTCTGCGACGGCTCTCAGCTGGCTGGTCACGGCGCCGGTCGGCGCGAAGGCTCTTGCCTGGGAAGTGGCCGCCCGCGACGTCGTGGGTGCGGCCGGCGATCGCCTGCGCGTGAGCGAGAATGTCGTGCCGGTGCACCCGGTGCGCACCTACCAGGCGACGCTGATGCAGCTGACCGAGCCTTTCGCGATGACGGTCGAGCGGCCGGCGGCGGCGATTCCCGGACGCGGCGGCATCGACGTGATGCTGCGCGCGCGACTCGGCGACGGCCTCGACGGCGTGCGCGAGTACATGAGCTACTACCCCTACAGTTGCATCGAGCAGATGTTGTCGCAGGCGGTGGCGCTCCGCTCGCGCGCGCTCTGGGATGCGCAGATCGCGCGGCTGCCCGCCTTCATCGACGACGACGGCCT
Organism: Gammaproteobacteria bacterium; assembly: GCA_031396515.1. Lineage (GTDB taxonomy): Bacteria > Pseudomonadota > Gammaproteobacteria > Steroidobacterales > Steroidobacteraceae > SCUD01. The sequence goes on along the minus strand of JANNKZ010000223.1, from coordinate 792 downwards.
GGTGAAGTACTTCGCGACCGACGCGCTCGAAGGCGACGACGCGCTGACGGCTTACGTGCTCGCAATCGCCGACGAGGCGGGCTATTCGATTCCGGCCCTCTCGCGCGACCGGATGATCGCGGGCCTCGCGGCTTTCGTCGAAGGCCGCGTCATTCGCCGCTCCGCGCTGCCGACCGCGGACCTCGCGATCCGCAAGCTCGCTGCCATCGAAGCATTGTCGCGCTTCGAGGCGGCCGCACCCGCGATGCTCGACAGCATCGCAATCGAGCCGCAGCTCTGGCCGACCTCGGCCGTGCTCGACTGGCACGCGGTGCTGGGGCGACTCGCGGGCCTGCGCCAGCGCGAGGAGCGGCGCAAGGTCGCCGAGACCATCCTTCGCTCGCGGCTCAACTTCCAGGGCACGACCTTCGGCTTCTCGACCGAGCGCAGCGATGCCCTCTGGTGGCTGATGATCTCGACCGACACGAATGCGGCGAAATTCCTGCTCGCCGTGCTCGACCGCGCGGACTGGCGCGAGGACGTTCCGCGGCTGGTGCGAGGACTGCTCGGGCGTCAGCAGCGCGGCCACTGGAACACGACGCTCGCAAATGCCTGGGGCGTGCTGGCGATGGAGAAATTCTCCGCGGCCTTCGAATCCGTGCCGGTCACCGGCCGCACGGCGGTCGCGTACGCGACGCAATCGCGCGCGTTTGCATGGAAGCCGGACACGAATGAGCTCACGCTGAGCCTGCCGTGGCAGGAAGGCCGCAAGGACGTCGCCGTGCGTCACGAGGGCACGGGCCGGCCCTGGCT
>JANNKZ010000207.1:0-8298 GCA_031396515.1 Gammaproteobacteria bacterium | reverse complement strand
GTGCCAGGCGCGGAGATGGAAGGGCACGTACTGAGTGATGCGTCCGTCGCGCGCGATCAGCGCGTGCGAGGACACCACCAGGTGATGCATGGTCGCGAAATAGGGATGCGCATCCGCCGGCAGCGCATTCGTGAACAAGCGGTCGATCCACGGTCCGCCGTATTCGCCGGGCGGCAGGCTGATGCCGTGCAGTACGACGAGCTCGGGGCCGTTGCCCGGCGGCCGGTCGTCGCAATTCGGCGAGTTGACCTGGCGTGCGGCGGCAAACCGTCCCGTCGAGACTGCGATGATTTGCATCGCGACAGCTTAGCCCGCGCCAAGTCGACCTTCCAATCGCATACACTGATTCGCGATGAGCCGCCCCTCGCAGAATGCCGCCATCGCCGCGCGCGACCTTGCGGTGGTCTGGCATCCCTGCACGCAGATGAAGGATCACGAGCGCCTGCCGATGATCCCGATCGCGCGCGGTTCGGGCGTGTGGCTCGAGGATTTCGACGGCCGCCGCTACCTCGACGGCATCAGCTCCTGGTGGGTCAACCTGTTCGGCCATGCGAATCCGCGCATCAACGCGGCCGTGCACGCCCAACTCGACCGGCTCGAACACGTGCTGCTCGCGGGCTTCACGCACGAGACCGTGATCGAGCTGTCGGAGCGCCTGCTGAAGCTCGTGCCCGCGGGCCTGACGCGTTGCTTCTATGCCGACAACGGTTCGGCCGCAGTCGAAGTCGCCGTCAAGATGAGCTTCCATTACTGGCAGAACCGGGGAAAACCGGCGAAGCGCCGCTTCGTCACGCTCGCGAACAGCTACCACGGCGAGACGCTCGGCGCGCTCGCAGTCGGCGACGTCGAACTCTATAAGAAGGTGTACCGCCCGCTCCTGATGGACGTGATCACGGTGCCCTCCCCCGACTGCCATCTGCGCGAGCCCGGCGAGAGTCCCGAGGACTACAGCCGGCGGCTGTTCGCGCCGATGGAGGACACGCTTGCGCGCCAGGCAGACGAGATCGCGGCCGTCATCGTCGAGCCGCTGGTGCAATGCGCGGGCTCGATGCGCATGTATCACTCCGTGTACCTCACGATGCTGCGCGACGCCTGCGACCGCCATGGCGTGCTGCTCATCGCAGACGAGATCGCGGTCGGCTTCGGCCGCACCGGCACGCTCTTCGCCTGCGAGCAGGCCGGCATCCGCCCGGACATCCTCTGCCTCTCCAAGGGACTGACCGGCGGCTACCTGCCGCTGTCGGTCGCGGTGACGACGGAGGCGATCTACCAGGCGTTCTACGACGACTACACGAAGCTCACCGCCTTCCTGCACTCGCACAGCTACACGGGCAACGCGCTCGCCTGCGCGGCCGCGATCGGCACGCTCGGCATCTTCGAGACCGATGACGTGATTGCGAAGAACCGCGCGCTGGCCGCGCGCATGACGGCGGCGACGGCGCCGCTCGTGGATCATCCGCATGTCGCCGAGGTACGGCAGACCGGCATGATCCTCGCCATCGAAACGGTGCAGGACCGCGCTCGGAACCTGCGCTACGACTGGCGCGAGCGGCGCGGACTCAAAGGCTACGAGTACGCGCTCAGCCAGGGCGCACTGCTGCGCCCGATCGGCAGCGTCATCTACCTGATGCCGCCCTACGTGATCGAGCCGGAGCAGATCGACTGGCTCGCGGAAGTCGCGCGGGGCGCGGTGGACGCCGCATGCGCCTGATCCGCATTCACGTCGAGTCGCCGCTTGCAGTGGGCGCGCAGGTCGAACTGCGCGGCAAGGCGGCCCTGCACGTGGCGCGCGTGCTGCGGCTCGGCGCCGGCGACAGGGTCACGCTCTTCAACGGCGACGGTGCTGATTATCGCTCTGAAATCAAAGAGTTACACAAAGGCTCGTTGACGCTCGGCGTGAGCGCCGCAGTGCCCGCGCGCGCCGAGTCGCCGCTCGCGATCACGCTGGTGCAGGGCGTCGCCCGCAGTGAGCGCATGGATCTCGTCGTGCAGAAAGCGACCGAGCTCGGCGTCACCGCGATCGTCCCGGTCGCAACGGCGCGCAGCGTCGTCCGTCTCGATGCCGACACGCGCGCGAAAAAACTCGCGCACTGGCGCGGCGTCGCAATCGCGGCCTGCGAGCAATGCGGGCGCGCGACCCTGCCGTCGATCGCGGAACCGACCGATTTCGAATCCTGGCTCGCCCGGCCGTCTGGGCTGCAGACCTTGCGGGTACTGCTGTCGCCGCATGCAGAAGCGTCGCTGGTTGCGACGGCAGCAGGTGCCACGCGCATCGAAATGCTGGTCGGGCCCGAAGGCGGACTCGAGGACACGGAACGCGACCTCGCACTCGCGGTAGGATATCGGGCATGCCGTCTCGGCCCGCGCGTGCTGCGCAGCGAAACGGCGGCGGTCGCCGCGCTCGCGGTGCTGCAATCGGCGGCAGGTGACCTGAATTGATCGATCCCTCGACCCTTCGGCGCGCGACTCACGACGACGAAGGCTTGCGCCTGCTGCTCGACCCCTATCTCTGCTTCGCCCCCGGCACCGAACACCACGCCCAGACGCTGGCAGCCATTGCCCGTGACGCCGCCGCGCTCGGGCTCGCGGTCTGCGTCGAGCAGAAGAGTTGGGACGAGGCGGCGACCGACCCGGACGTGCTGCGCCGGCGCGTCGCGCTGTGGCGCTTCGAGCCGCTGCTCAAGATCCCGGAGCTGCCGCTGCCCTCGAATCGCGACCTCGCCGCGCGCTTCGTCCCGGTGCGGAACGAAATCGACCGCGCGGACCTGCGCCTGCTCGGCGCGCTGCATGCAAGGCTCGTCGAGCTCCTGATTGCCGACGACGGCCGCCTGCACCGGCTCGCGAGCCGCGCCGGCCTCGGCAACCGCGTGCTGACGCCCTGCGATGCGCTCGCCTGGCTCGAGGCGCTTGCCGGCCAGGCGCGGGCGATTGCGGTCGTCGAAATCGAGCCGCGCGCCGCGATGACGAACCCGGCGCTCGAAGCGATGCTCGCCGCGGACTGCGAGCCTTTCGATCCCTATCTCCGGCAGCGGCTCGAAACCGCGGGCACGCGCGTACTAATTGCCAACGACAACGGCCGCCCGGTCGCGCTCGGCGTGCTGACAAACGAGGCCGAAGGCCCTGCGCTCGCCGCGCTCGCGACCGCCGATGCGGCGCGCGGGCATCGCACGATCGAGCCGGTGGTCGCGGCGGCGCTCACGATTGCGCGGCGCCAGCGCGCGGCGCTCCGCGCCTACGTTCCGCCGCACGAGGACCACGTGCTCCTGCTGCTCGACCAGCTCGGCTTCAAGCGCAGCGGACGCGACCGCCATGGGCGGAGCGTCTTCAAGCATCTTCTCGACGATCTCGCGGCGCGGCCGGCGCCGGACCGGGACGCCTGGTTGCTGCCGCTCGACGCCGCGAGCCACGATCGCCTCGTGCCCGAACTCGCGGGCCAGACGCAGAACGAACTTTTTTCCGCGACTGCGGTGCCGCACACGCTCGGCAGCCCGGTGCGCAAGCAGCTCTTGAGCCCGCGCGGCGCGCGCGAGCCGGTGGCCGGCGACCTGCTGCTGCTGTTTCACGCGCGCACGCCGGAGCGCATCCGCTCGGCGTCGGTCACGGCGGCGGCGCGGGTGGTCCGCGTCGGCCATGCGGCCACGATCGGCGAACTGCTCGCGCAATGCGCGGGCTACCAGGGCGATTCGCTCGCGCGGCTGCGCGAACTGCAGGACGCAGGCCCGGTCACGGTGCTCGACCTGCAGTGGCTCGGCCGGCTTGCGCGACCGCTGTCGGTGTCGATGCTGATCGAACGGGAAGTGGTGACGTCGGCGCCGGAATCAGCGCTCTGCCTGTCCCCGCAGGCGTACCAGCGACTCGCCCCGGAACTCGTGCTCGCCTAAACAAGAGGGGTCGCATCCCTCTAGGCATTTTTCTACCAGAAGGGATGCGACCCCTTTAGCCAGAAGGGATGCGACCCCTGTTCAGGCGGTGACGGTGGTCTCGTCGGCGATCATTTCCTCGAGGCGCTCGAGGTCGGGGACGAGCGGTAGCTCGTTCACCATTCGCACTTGGCAGAGGACAGGGCTGCGTTCGGGAAAGACGCGTGAAGTATCGGGCGCGATCACCTGCGGGCTCACGCGCACGAGCTGCGGGAAACCCTGGGTGGCGATGCCGAAATGCCCGGCCGGCAGCTTCTGGCCGAGGCAGGTGAAGATCACGATGCGCGTGCGACCGCCGATCACCGGGATGCGCTTGCCGCAGGCGCCCTCGAACGACACCACCGGCACGCCGCGTCCGTTCCAGGCCGCGATGCCGAGGTACCACGGCGGCGCGCCCGGCATCTCCGTCAGCGGCTGGAAGCCGGTAACTTCGGCGACGCAGGCACGCGGCACGAGCAGCCGCTCGTCGAGCAGCGGCACCAGCAGTCCATACAGTTCCTGGTCTGCGCTCACGTGGCCCGTTGCCGCACGAGCGGTTCAATGGCCTGCAGCAGCTGGCCTTCCTGGTAGGGCTTGCCGAGATATTCGTTGACGCCCAGCTCGATCGCGCGCGCGCGGTGCTTCTCGCCGACGCGCGAGGTGATCATGACGATCGGGATGTCCTTGAGGCGCGCGTCATTGCGCACGTGCGAGGCGACCTCGTAGCCGTCCATGCGCGGCATCTCGATGTCGAGCAGGATGACGTCCGGCACCTCGTCCTGGAGCACGGAAACCGCCTCGAGGCCATCCTTCGCCGTCACGACGCGCATGCCGTTCCGTTCCAGCAGGCGCTGGGTCACGCGGCGCACGGTGATCGAGTCGTCCACGACCAGCGCGAACACGCGCCGGTCCGTCTGGCTCGCGAGCCGAGGGTCGGGCGCCGCGCGCTGCCGCCACTCGGAGCGCACGAGCGCGCCGACGTCGAGGATGACGCAGATGCGCCCGTCGCCGAGAATGGTTGCGCCGGAAATCCCGCGGATGCCGGAGATCTGCGGTCCCACGGTCTTGACCACGATTTCGCGGCTGCCGATGAGTTCGTCGGTGACGATCGCGGTCGAATGCTCGCCCGCGCGCACCAGGATCACGGGCACGGCCGTGTCGTGCTCCGGCATCGAGGCCGGCGTGCCGCTGACGAAGCTCGCGAGGTGCTGGAAGCGGTATTTCTGCCCGCCGTAGTCGAAGCTCGCCGCTTCCTCGGCCAGGTGCTTCAGCACTTCCGCGCGCGGCACACGCACGACGCCCTCGACAGTCGGCAGCGGCAGCGCGAACAATTCCTCGCCGACGCGGACGACCAGCGCCTGGCTGATCGCAAGCGTGAACGGCAGGCGCACGGTGAAGCGCGTGCCCTTGCCCGGCCAGGTTTCGGTGTACAGCGAGCCGCCGAGCTTCTTGATCTCGGTCGCGACCACGTCCATGCCGACGCCGCGGCCGGCGGACTGCGTGATCTTGCCGGCAGTCGAGAAACCGGGCTCGAGGATCAGCTGGAGTGCCTGCTCGTCCGACAACTCGTCCTTCGGCGTCGTCAGCCCGAGCGAGACGGCGCGGTCGCGCACCGCCCTCAGGTTCACGCCGGCGCCGTCGTCGGCCACCGTGATGACGACTTCCGAGCCCTCGCGCTTCAACGTGACTTCGATCGCGCCGGTCTCGTCCTTGCCGGCCGCCTTGCGGTCCGCGGGCAATTCGATGCCGTGAACGATCGCATTCCTGAGCATGTGCTCGAATGGCGCGAGCATGCGTTCGAGCACCTGACGGTCGAGCTCTCCGGCGGCACCATTGATGTGCACCTCGACCTTCTTGCCGGTCTCGGCCGCCGCCTGGCGCGCGATGCGGGTCAGGCGCTGCACGTGCCGCTGGAACGGGACCATGCGCGTGCGCATCAGCCCGCCCTGGAGTTCCGACACGATGCGGCCCTGCTGCGTCAGCAGGTTCTGCGCATCTCGCGTCTGGCTTGCAAGCAGGCCCTGCACGCTTGCGACGTCGGAGGACGTTTCCGCGAGCGCGCGTGAGTACTGCTGGATCGACGAATAGCGGTCGAGCTCGAGCGGATCGAAATCGTCGCGGCGCGTACCCGAATCCACGTGCCGGTGCAGGATCTGCGCTTCCGTCTCGATCTCGAGCTTGCGCAGCTGGTCCTTGAGGCGCTGCACGACGCGGCCGAGCTCGGCCAGGTTGAACTCGATCGAGGACACCTGCTGCTCGAGCCGCGCGCGATAGATGCTGACCTCGCCCGCCGCATTCAGCATGTTGTCGAGAAGATCGGCGTCGACGCGCGCGACCTCGGCGCGATCCGCTTCGCGGGTCGGCGGACCGGTGGGCGCGGCCATCGCGGCGGCGGCCGGCGCCTCGGATTCGGCCTCGGCCTCCGCTTCGATTTCCGGTTCCGCGGCGACGTTCGGCGGCGGCGGTGCAACGGCCGCTGGCGCTGCCGCCTGCGGCGGCGCTGGCGACGGCATCGGCACTGGCGCAATCGGCTGCGGCGGCGGCTCGGCCCGGACGACGACCGGCGGCGGCGCCATCGCTGGCGCTTCGGGCGCCGGGGCGCGGCCGACCAGGCGGATGCGCGTGATCAGGTCGCGCGCCGCCTCGACCGGGCGGCCCGCGCTCACGTAATCACGCATGCGATTGAGTTCGTCGAGGCTCGACTGCAGCACTTCGAGGCTGCGCTCGTCGAGCCGCACGGATTCGTCGGCGACGTGGATCACGAGTGACTCGAGTTCGTGGCTCAGGTCGCCCATTGCGGTGATGCCCGCCATGCGCGCGCCGCCTTTCAGCGTATGCAGCACGCGCTGCAGTTCGGACACGCGATCGCGGCTGCCGCGCTCGGCCCGAAGCGCCCCGAGCGCTGCATCTGCGGTTTCCAGCAGTTCGGTCGCCTCTTCGCTGAAAATCGCGGCGACGTCCGGATCGTAGTCGTCGGCGCGCGCGGCCGTCCGCGCAGCGGGCGGCTCGGCCGCAGGCACTGCTTCGTCGGGCGTTTCCGCCTCGAGATACGGCGGACGGCCCTCGGTGCCGGCGGCGCCCGGCGCCCTCGGCAACACGCCGTGAATGTCGCGCTCGGGAACGACCGAGGCTGCGACCATCTCCGGCACCAGCGTCGAAAGCGACAGCCGCGCCGGCGGCTCCGGCACCACGATCTCGACCGGCGGCGGCGCGGGCGTCTCCGGCGCGATCTCCTGCGACACCGCCATCTGCGGCGGTTCCTCGATCAGGCGCCGTTCCAGCAGCGCGTCCTGCTGTTCGACCCGCTGAACCAACCGCGACAAGTTGGTGAAATGACCCGTGTCCTCGTGGACGGCAGACAGGATGTCCTCGAAGCCGACCACGCAGTCGGCGAGCACGGCGAGGCCGGCTTCGTCGAAGGCCGAATCGTGGTCGAACATGCGGCGCAGCCAGCGGTGCAGCGGCTCGGCGAGGCGCACGCTGTGGCGGACGGCCGCGGTGCGCGAGGCGCCCCGCAGCGTATGGCAGGCGCGGTAGAGATCTTCGGTCACCGTGTGCGAGCCGACTGCGAGCCAGGCGTGGCGCAGGAAGGCGCGAATCACCTCGAGGTGACTCTGCACTTCTTTCTGGTAGATCTCCTGCAGCGACGAATCGCCGCCCTCGGCATAAGCCGCCGGACGGCCGCGCCAGGCGTCGTCGACCGGTGGCTCCGGTTGGGGCGCAGCCGGCGGCGGCACCGCCGCCTCGGCCGGCAACATGACCGTGGGCTGTGCGAACGCCTCGGCCTGCAGTTTCGGGATGACGAGCGTCGGCTCGTACGCCGCGGGCTGGGCGGCTGTCGGCGCTTTCGCCGGCGCCGCCTGGCCGGTCGCATGCGCTTCGGCGCGCGCGGCGAGCGCATCCACGCCCGCGACCGCACCGGTCTTGCCTTCGAGCTCGCCGACCAGCGCCGGCAACAGCGCGATCGCCTCGCGCAGCGTGGCCAGCATGCCGGAATTGCGATCGAGCGTGCCCTCGATGATGCGGTTCAGCAGGTTCTCGACCGACCACGCGTAATCGCCGATACGGCGCGCGCCGACTACGCGGCCGCTGCCTTTCAGCGTGTGGAAGGCGCGGCGCACGCGCGTCAGCGACTCGCGGTCGGAGGCATTTTCCTCCCAGAGCGGGAACAGGCGGCCGATGATCGCGATCTCTTCGCCCGCTTCCTCGATGAAAAGCGCGAGGAGCTCCGGATCGACATCCGGACGCGCTGCTTCCCGGGCCGTGGGCGGCGCCGCCGGTCGCGGCGGCGCGGCGGCGGGTACCGCGGCGGATGCCGCGGCCGCGGGCGCCCGCGTTCCCGCCCCGCGCCTGGTGTCGAGCGCAGCGAGGCAACGCGCGGCGGTGTACAGCAAGTACC
>JANNKZ010000021.1:0-27351 GCA_031396515.1 Gammaproteobacteria bacterium | reverse complement strand
CCGCCCAGGATCAGCATCGTCTTCTCCTGGCCCGTGTTCGCGGCGAGCTTGCCCGCGGCGAGCGCGAGTGCGGTGCCGGCTCCGGCCTTGATGATTTCTCGGCGGTTCATGTGTTCTCCAGTGTCAGCGGGCGCCGGCGGGGCACGAAGCGCGCCAGCCAGTCCTTGGTTTCGCGATACCAGAACAGCGAATTCTGGCGCTTGAGGATCCAGTGGTTTTCGTCCGGGAAGTACACGAGCCGGCTCTCGACGCCCTGGTTCTGCAGCGTCTGGAACAGCTCCATGCCGTTGTTGAACGGCACGCGCTGGTCGTTCTGCCCGTGGATCACGAGCGTCGGCGTCTTGAAGTTCGCCGCATTCGTGTGCGGCGAGTAGCGCGCGAACTCCTCCGGCCGCTCCCAGGCCTCGAAAAAGCGGCGCTTGCTCGCGCCATAGTCGGCGCCGTACTGCGTCTGGTTGTTGTACACGGCCGCGTGCGCGATCAGCGTCTTGAACGGATGCTCGCGCCCGAGCAGCGTCGAGGCGAGGAAGCCGCCGTAACTGCCGCCGCCCGCAGCCATGCGCGACGCATCGATCCACGGCTTTTCCGCGAACCACTCGGCGGCCTTGATCGTGTCCTGGTAGGGCTTGGTGATCAGGTCCGGATTGATCGAGTCGGCGAAGGCCTGGCCGAAGCCGCTCGAGCCGTGGAAGTTGTGCCAGGCCGTCACGTACCCCCAACCCGAGAACACGTGCGCGTTCCAGCGGAAGGTCCAGGCATCGGTGACGCCGTTGTGCGGGCCGCCGTGCAGGATCAGGTAGAGCGGGTACTTCTTCGACGGATCGAAGCCCGGCGGATAGATCACCCACATCTGGATCGGGGCGCCGCCGGCGCCGGCATACGTCACGCTCTCGACCTTGCCGAACGTCATGCCGGCGAGCAGCGCGTCATTGTGATTCGAGAGTTTCGTCGACGTGCCGTCCTTCAGCGACACCTGCACGATCGTCGGCGGCTCGCTGAACGACTGGCGGACGGCGACGAGCGTGGCGGGTTTGCCTGCAATCGCGAGCCCCGAATAAGTGGACGCTTCCGTGAGCGGCGTGTGCCGGTTTTTCGCGACGTCGATGCGATGGATGCGGACCGTGCCGGCGTCGTCGACCGCGGCCAGGATCTGCTTCGAATCCGGCGTCCACGTCAGGTCGTTCAGCGCGCGGTCCCAGTACGCGGCGAGGCGGCGGCGCGCGTCGCTCTGGCGGTCCACCAGCCAGGCCTGGTGCGTGTCCGCGTAGAAGCCCTTGATGAGCTGGCGCGAATAGAGCAGGTAGCGCCCGTCGGGGCTGTACTTCGGCTCCTCGTCGTCGGCCGTGTTGTCGGTCGTCAGGTTCCGGGCCTGCCCGCCCGCGGCCGGCACGACGAATACGTCGTTGTTGCCGTCTACGCCGGTCTTGTCGCTGTCGGCGACGAACGCGATCTCGTTCCCGTCCGGCGAGATGTCGTAGTGGTCGTCGTTGGTTTCGCGCCGCGACAGTTCACGGCCGGTGCCCTGCGTGATCGCCACCGGCGTGCCGCCGGTGCGCGCGATCGAGAACACGTGCGCCTCGCGGTCGTCGACGAAATGGTCCCACCAGGTGACCGGCGTACGATCCCAGGTCATGGCCTTCATCTTCGATTCCTCGCGCTCCTTCAGACGCTCGCCGGCCTTCTTCCAGTCGGTGACGTCCGGCCAGACGCGCGAAATGAAGGCGATGCGCAGCGAATCCGGGAACCACTTCGGCGCCGATACGCCGGTCGCGATGTCGCCGACGCGGGTCGCTTCGCCGCCGTCGACGGCGATCACGTAGAGCTGCGACTGCTTGTCATCGCCGCGCTTGGCGACGAACGCGATCCATTGCCCGTCCGGGCTCCAGGCGGGCTCGGACTCGTTGCCTTTCATGCTGGTGAGCCGGCGTGGTTCGCCGCCGTCGGTCGCGACGATCCAGAGATCGGCGTCGCCCTTGTCGTTCTCGTCGTCGAAGGCGGTGACCCCGTACACGGCGTGGCGGCCGTCGGGGGAGATCGCGGGACTGCCGATACGCTTGAGCTGCCACATCGATTCCGCGGTCATCGCCGCAGGCGCGTCGGCCGACGCGAATGTTGCGGTCAGGATGGTGGCGGCGGCGGCGGCCAGCCAGCGTGCGGCAAGCAGCATGTGGAACTCCCCGGTGCCGCTGGTGGCGGCTTGTTCGATGGCCCGTGATTCTGCGGCCCGCGGCCGCGTGCTGGCAAACCCGTTTCGGCGCAGGATTCGCACGTTGCGCCGCAAGCGCGGATGGCGGACAGTGTCGTCATGCGGGATTTGCAGGAATTGCGGGAGCGGATGCGCGCTTTCGTGGCCGAGCGCGACTGGGAACAGTTCCACAGTCCCAAGAATCTGGCGATGGCGCTGTCGGTCGAGGCCTCCGAACTGCTCGAGTTGTTCCAGTGGCTTTCGGAAGAGCAGAGCGCCGCGCCCGACGACAAGCTACGGGCGCGCGCCGCCGAGGAAATGGCGGACGTGCTCTGGTTCCTGGTCCGCATCGCGGATCGCCTCGACATCGACTTGCTCGCGGCCTCGGAGGCGAAGATCACCCGCAACGCCGAGAAGTATCCGGCCGAGCGGGTGCGCGGCCAGTCGCGCAAGTACGACGAGTATTGAGCCGCGGTCAGCGCGCGGCACGCGCGCCGCGCGTCAGGACGACGCGGGCGGTTCCTTCGTCGCGGGCGCCGGTGCGGGCGTGGCGGGTGCCGGCGCTGCAGGCGTCGCAGGCTGCCGCTCGAGGAACCAGTGCGTCGCGCCCTGTTCCTTCGGCCCGACGAAATGGTACCAGCGGTGCTCGATGCGTTCCGGCGCGATGAAGCGGATCTCGCCCTGGTGCACGTGCCCGTCGTGCGCCGGATCGAAGCCGGTGCCGCCGGCGAACTCGAGCTTCAGGAGGTCCGCCGTCGAGTCGCGGCCGAGCTTGTAAGCGGGCTGGTTGCCGGCGCCACAGTAGTGCGTCGCCTGCAGTTTGCCGCCCGCCAGGTAATAAACCGTCACCATCTCGAAGCTCTGTCCCGGATTCTGGTATTCGATCACCGCCTTGCCGCCGCTGACGACCTCGTAGCGCACGGTGACCGGCGGGCCGGACAGCGGATCCTCCATGCGGCCGCTCCAGCTGCCGGCGAGCGACTTGATCCGCTCGTAGACCGCGGCGTCGGCCGGGGCGTCGGCACGCGCGGGCCCGAGCATAAGGCTGCCGAACAGCAGGGCGATGGACAGGACTGTGCGCGAATACTTGGGCATGACCGGCTCCTTGATGCACCATGATATAGCGGCGATCAGCCGGAGGGCAGGCATGACGACGACGAAACGGCGCGCGAATGCGAATACGGCGCAGCTCAGGCGCATGTATATCGACTGCCGTTTCGGCCAGTTGCACCTGACGACCGCCTATCCGCCGAACGGCGGCTTCGACGAGTGCGCGCCGCTCGTGTTCCTGCACGGCGAGGGCGGCACCGGCGCCGACTTCAACGGCTGCGCGGCGCTGCTCGGCATCGACCGCTCGGTCTATGCCCCCGACCTGCCCGGCAGCGGGGCATCCGACCTCAAGGACGGCCGCCCGACGGTCGCCAGCCATGCCGGTGCGATCGCCGACCTGATCGACCAGCTCCGCCTGAAGCAGGTGGACCTGGTCGGCTTCGGCCGCGGCTCTGCGATCGCGTTCGAAATCGCAGCGACCCGTTCGCAGGAGGTACGCCGCCTGATCGTGACCGGTGAACCGCCGAACGCCGCTTCGACCAAGCCGATGCTCCGGCTCGACGTGGACCCGACCCGGCTCGCCGACCTGCCGGTCGGACCGGTCGTCGCCGGGATTCGAAACTTCCTCGACCGCAACTAGGCAGGCAGCGCGCGCCGCTGCCGGCCGGTCGCCACCAATGCAACCAGCACGGCGGCGATCAGTGGCAGCGTCACCAGGTTGAGTTGTCGCCAGCCGATGGTCGCCAGCGCGAGACCCGCCATCAGCGACGCCGTCGCCTGCGCGCCGAACACGAGGAAGTCGTTCAGCGTCTGAGCCTGGATGCGCTCGGCCGGGCGATAGGTACGGGTCAGCATCGTGGTCGCCGCGATGAACATGAAATTCCATCCGGCGCCGAGCACGGTCAGCGCCCAGCTGTAGTGCAGCACGGCGTGGCCGCCGAACAGCGCGATGGCGATGCAGGCGCCCATCAGCACGGCGCCCGCCGCGATCATCAACCGCTCGCCGAAGCGCGCGATCAGCACGCCGCTCACGAGCGAAGGCACGTACATGCCGAGCAGGTGGAGCTGGATCACGCGCGCGGTCGCGACCTCGTCGTGTCCGTCCACCACGTGCATGCTGACCGGCGTCGCCGTCATGATGAAGCTCATCACCGCGTACGACACGAGCGCGGCCAGTACCGCGACGCGAAACGCCGGCTGTGCGGCGATTTCGGCGAGCCGGCGCGGCGGCGCCGGTTCGACGTCGGCGCGCGGCAGCGAATCCGGCAGGCGCGAGAGCAGCAGCGCCGCGATGAGGTAGACGAGGCTCGCCGAGACGAACGAGCCCGCGTACTTCGCGCCGTCGAACAGATCCGCGGTGCGCACCGCGAGCTCCGGTCCGAGCCAGGCGGCGACGAGCGCGCCGCTCATGACGATCGAGATCGCGCGGCTCGAGCGCTCCGGATCCACGTATTCGACCGAGGCAAAGCGATACTGCATGACGACCGCGTTGTTGCCGCCGAGCAGGAAGGCCGCCGCGCAGAATCCCGCGAAGTTCCCGGTGTGGATGGCCGCTCCGGCGGCCACGCAGCCGATGGCCGCCAGAAGCGCGCTGCCGGTGAACACGGCGCGGCGGCCGAAGCGGCGGATCAGGGCCCCCGCCGGGACCACGCTTGCGGCGAGGCCCAGGATCAGCACGGAAACCGGCAGGGTGGCGAGGGTCGGCGAGGGCGCCAGGCCGGAACCGATGATTCCGCCCAGCAGGAAGAACAGGAAGCTGCCGGACATGCAGAGCGCCTGCGTCACGGACAGCAGCCAGACCGGTTGCATGGGCGCCATCGTACGACATAATCGGCCCTGGACCGCCAACGTGGATTCGGGCCGAAAACCAGCCATAATGGCCACATGGATAAAAAAGGGGATCGCGATACCGGCTCGGATGACGGTATCGTCGCGGAAGACCTCACGCAGATGTTCGAGCACATCGAACTCACGAGCGAATTCCGCCGGCCCGATGCGACCGACGATTTCATCCTTCCCGATACGCCCGATGAGTTCCGCCTGCCCGAAGCGCCGGGATGGGAACTGGCGTCGCTGGCTTCCGATCTCGACGACGCCCCGATCCTGATCGAGGAAGGTTCCGGGGACGTTCCGGATGTCGACATCCCGGGCGCAGTCGAGGACCTTGAACTCTTCACCGAAACCCAGTTCGACATCGGCCGCCACCTGGAGTCGTCGAACCAGTCCGCGGCCGATCTCGCCGCCGAGCGTGTGCGCTGGCAGAAGCGCGTGGACACGCTGCAGCGCAGCCTCGCGGAACGCGACCAGATGGTGCGCGAGCGCGATCGCCGCATCGAGGAACTCTCCGCCCAGCTCGCGACCCGCACGCTCGAGCGCGAAGGGCTCGAAGCCGGGCTCGGCGACCTCGGCAAGGCGATCGAGGCCGAGCCTGCCCCGCCCGCCGCGCGCGCGCGCGCGCCGGCGGCCGACCTGGAGGCGATGCCGTCGTCGTCCGAGCTCACCGGCGAAGTGCCGGAACTCGTGCTGCCGCGCGTGAAGTCCGCACCGGCCGTCGAGACGACGCCGCGCATGCGCCGTTACCTGATCGGCGTGGACTTGGTCGGCCAGGTGCATGAAGTGACGCGGCACCGCGTCAACATCGGCCGCACCCACGAGAACGAGCTGCGCATCGTCGATCCGACCGTGAGCCGCCTGCATGCGATGCTGACGCTGCGCGGCGGCGAGGCGATGCTGGTGGATGCGAACAGCCGCAATGGCGTGTTCGTCAACGGCATCCAGGTGCGCTATGCAAAGCTCGAGGACGGCGACCTCGTCACCTTCGGCACCGTGCGTTACCGCTATCGCGTCGGCAGCGGCGTCCCGGCCGGGACCTGGGTGACCTGAAGCGCGATCCGGCTGATCGGCTTGAGCGCGCAGAGCGCGACCAGGCACAGCACCAGCAACACCACTGACAGCGGCACCGGCGAGTGCGGCGTGAACGCGGCTACGATCTGCGTCGCGACGGCCGCCGTCGCGAGTTGGAGAAAGCCCAGCAGGCCCGAGGCGGCGCCCGCCATCGCCGGCTCGCGCGAAATGGCGCCGATGGTCGAAGAGGGCGCCGCGATCGCGTTCGCGAATCCGATCAGCATGCCCGGCACGAACACGGCGAGCGGATGCCAGACGCCGGCGACCGCCAAAGCCGCCATGGTCATCGTGCCGGCCAGGGCGATCATGGCGCCCGCGCGCATCATGCGCTGGCCGCCGATGCGACCCGTCCAGCGCGCGGCGACGATGAAGCCCGCGAACGAGGCGAGCGCCGGGAAGAACAGCAGCAGGCCGAAGCGCGCAGGCGAGACGCCGAGCACGTCGATTGCGACATAGGGCGCGCCGGTGACAAACGTGTAGATCATGCTGACCATGCACGAGCCGAACACCAGGAAGGCCAGGTACTCGCGCGAGCGCAGCAGGCGGCGGTAGTTCGACCAGAAACGCAGCGACGGCCGCGCCGACAAGTTGGCCGGCAATGTCTCGCGCAGGTTGCGCGCCGCAAACAAGAGCACGGCGCAGCCGAGCAGTCCGGAGAGCGCGAACACGGCGCGCCAGTCCAGCCATTCGATGGCGAGGCCGCCGAGTGTCGGCGCCAGCATCGGCGCCACCAGGATCGCGGTCGCCGTCGCTGCGAGCGCGCCCGCCGCTTTCGCCGGGCCGAAGTGGTCGAGGAGGGTCGCGCGCATGACCGACATCGCCGCGCCGCCGCCGAACGCCTGCACGATGCGCGCGCTCAGGAGCAGGTCGAGCGTGGGCGCGACGATGCCCGCCAGGCTGCCGGCGATGAAGAGCCCGAGCGAGGCGAGCACGACCGGCCGGCGCCCGAAACGGTCGGAGAGCGGCGCGATCGCGAGGTTGCCGGTGGCGACGGCGAGGATCGACAGGCTGATCAGGAGCTGCGCGGCGGCGGCCGGCACGCGCATGGCGTCGGCGATGGCCGGCAGGGCGGGCAGCAGTACGTGCAGCCCGAAGGTGCCGATCGAGCCGATGATGGCGGAGCCGGCGATCAGCCGGCGGGAGGCGTCTTTCTGCTGCAAGCGGTCATCTTGCGGTCTGGTTCCGGCGCTCGCAACCGCGGTCCGGGCCGGATGCGCGCCAACTGCTAGAATCGTGACAGCCGGCACGCCCGGCGCACGATGCTCGCCCACTTCCTGATCCTGATGACGCTCGTCCTCGTGAACGGCCTGTTCGCGATGGCCGAGCTCGCGCTTTTTTCGTCGCGCGTGACGCGATTGCGCCAGCTCGCGAAGGTGAGCGGTGGTGCGCGCGCGGCGCTGCGCCTGCTCGACGACCCGGGGCGCTTCCTCTCCACCGTGCAGTTCTACATCACGCTGATCGGCGTGCTCGCGGGCGTGTACAGCGGCGCCCGCTTCGCCGTGCCGCTCGCCGAGTGGCTGCGCCAGTTCGACGTGTTCCGGCCGGTCGCGCAGTACCTCGACACGACGGCCTACGGCATCGTCGTGGTCGGCGTCACGTTCCTGTCGCTCGTGATCGGCGAGCTGGTGCCGAAGCGCTGGGCGCTGACCAATCCCGAAAAGATCGCGTCCACCTTCGGACGGCCGATGGAACTGCTGGCCATCGTCAGCACGCCTTTCGTCTGGGTGCTGCAGGGCTCCACCGAACTGGTCGCGCGCGCACTCGGCCTGCGCAAGTCCACCACTCGCGGCGTCAACGAGGAGGAGATCCGCTCGATGATCGCGGACGCGACGCACACGGGCGTGTTTCACGTCGCCGAGCACCAGATGATCGAGGGCGTGCTGCGCCTGCCGGACCGCACGGTGCGCACCATCATGATCCCGCGCGGCGACGTGGTCTGGCTGGACGCCGACGACAGTCGCGAGACGGTCTGGAACGCCGTGCGCACGCACGGCCATTCGCGCTACCCGGTGTGCCGCGGCCAGCTCGACGAGCTGCTCGGCGTGGTGCAGACCGGCGAACTCGCCGAGTGGCTCGGCGACAAGTCCTCCGGCGAGCTGGCCTCACGCGTGCGTTCGCCGCTGGTCGTGCACGAGTCGACCCGCATCCTGCGGCTGCTCGAGCTGTTCCGCGAATCCCAGATGCACTTCGCCGTGATCGTGGACGAGCACGGCTCGATCGAGGGCGTGGTCACGCCCTCCGACATCCTGACCGCGATCGCGGGCGAGCTGCCCGAGGCCGCGAACGAGGAGATGCCCGAGGTCGTCGTGCGCGACGACCAGTCCTGGCTGATCGACGGGCGCATGCCGATCGATGACGTCGAACGCACGCTCGGCGTCGGCAACATGCGCTCGGGCGACGACTACACGACGCTCGCGGGTTTCGTGCTCGCGCAGCTCGGCCACCTGCCGGCGACCGGCGAGAGCTTCCGCTGGCGCGGTTTCCGTTTCGAGATCGTGGACATGGACGCGCAGCGCATCGACAAGCTGCTGGTCCATCGCCAGGCGCCTGGTTGATCGTGGCCTACGAACCGACGCATCCCGGCCGCCACGAAACGCAGGAATTCCGCGGCATCCGCCATCACCTGGTGCGCTGGGGCCCGCAATCCGGCGACCCCGTGCTGTTCCTGCACGGGTACGCGGATTGCGCGGCGAGTTTCCAGTTCATCGCGGATGAAATCGCGCCGACGCTGCCTTTGGTCGCGATCGACTGGCGCGGCTTCGGGCTCTCGGAGCACGCGCCCGGCGGCTACTGGTTTCCCGATTACTACGCCGATCTCGAGCAGTTCATCGACCGGCTGTGCCCGGATGCGCCGGCGCGGCTCATCGGCCACAGCATGGGCGCGAATGTCGCGATGATCTACGCGGGCGTACGGCCGGCGCGCGTGAAGAAGCTGGTCAATCTCGAAGGCTTCGGCCTGCCGCGCACGGAATCCTCGCAGGCGCCGGACCGGCTCGGGCGCTGGCTCGACCAGCAGCGCGAAGCGGCGGAGTTCGCCGATTACGCGGACGTCGCCGAGCTCGCCGCGCGCATCGTCAAGCGCAATCCGCGCCTGCCGCCGGATCGCGCGGCCTTCGTCGCGGCGGCCTGGAGCGGGCCGCGGCCGGGCGGCGGCGTGCGGCTGCTGGCCGATCCCGCGCATCGCATGGTGAATCCGTATCTTTATCGCCGGGAAGAGATGGAAGCCTGCTGGCGGCGCATCGAGGCGCCTGTCCTGCTCGTGATCGGGGCGGAGTCTGACTTGCTGACGCGGCTCGGCGCCGAGGGCGGACCGGCCATGTTCAAGCCTTTGATCCGCGAGCTGACGATTGAAACCGTGGCCGGCGCAGGCCACATGCTGCATCATGAGGAGCCGCGCGTCGTCGCGCGGCTCATCGAGAACTTTCTGGGAACCCACTGATGCCACGCACCGCGGAATGGCCCCGGCACCTGTTGTGGATGACACTCATGGTCGTCGCCGCGCTCGTGGTGTCGGTGATCGGGCCCTATGACTACCTGACCTGGGCGCTGGAGATTTTTCCGGTGGCGATCGTGCTGCCGGTGCTCTTCGTGACCGCGCGCCGCTATCCGTTGACGCCGCTGCTGTACTGGCTGATCGGCGTGCATTGCCTGGTGCTGATCCTCGGCGCGCACTACACCTATGCGCGCGTGCCGCTCGGAATCTGGGCGCAGGACGCGCTCGACCTGGCGCGCAACCATTACGACCGCGTGGGTCACTTCATGCAGGGCTTCGTGCCGGCGATCGCCGCGCGCGAGATCTTCAAGCGTTCCTCGCCGCTGAAGGGCGGCGCGTGGCTCAATTTTCTGACCGTGATGACCTGTCTCGCGATCAGCGCGATGTACGAATTCCTGGAATGGTGGATCGCGCTCGCCGCCGGCGTCGCCGCCGACGACTTCCTGTCCACGCAGGGCGACGTCTGGGACACGCAGTGGGACATGTTCATGGCCGGCTTCGGCGCAGTGATCGCGATCCTGACGCTGTCGCGCGTGCACGACCGGGCGATCACGAGGCTGGGCGCACGATGAGAGGACGGCTGCGCGCCTGGCTCAGGCGCACGATCACTTACCGCTGGGCCCGGCGCATCGTGGTCGCCGTGATCGGCGGCACCATCCTGCTGATCGGCATCGCGATGGTGGTGCTGCCCGGTCCGGCCATCGTGGTCGTGCCGCTTGGACTCGGCGTGCTCGGCCTCGAGTTCGCCTGGGCGCGCCACTGGCTGCGCAAGCTCCGCGCCACCGCGACCGACGTTGTCAACCGCGTCCGCGGCCGCTCCAAGCCCGCACAACCCTCACCGCCGCAAAAGGGGTCTGACCCCTTTTAATTGGGGTCTGACCCCTTCTACTTCGTGAAGGTGGCTTCGACCGCCGCGAGAGCGCGAGCGAGCGGGCCGGCGGACTTCGCCTGCAGCTCCGAGACTTCGGCGATTGTCGCTTTCTTGAACGCGCCTTCCGCGACCGACGGCAGGTTGATGCGCACGTTCAGGAGCGCGGATTCGAGTCCCGCCTTGGCGAGCAGGGCGCCGACACCGGCATCCGAGGCGGAATTCCGGTTGCCGGACACGGCTGCTTCCTCGGCCAGTTCGATGGCCTGCAGGCAGAGGCGCGCCGTGACCAGCGGCACGGAAGTCGCCTTCTCGTAGGCGGCCGCGATCACCGCCACCCGCGCGCTCTTTTCCTGCTCGCTGGCTTTCGGCAGGCGCATGGCCGCGAGCACGTCGTCGAAGGCTTTCGTGTCCTCGTCGACTGCGCGCAGCAACGAAGCTTTCAGGGCCTGCGCGCGTTCGGCCAGCGCAGACGAAGACGCCCACGCGGATTCATACCCGGCTTTGCCGACCGTCAGGTTCGCGACCATCGCCGCGAGCGCCGCGCCGAGGCTGCCGGCAAGCGCCGCGACCGAGCCGCCGCCCGGCGCCGGCGAATTGCTCGAGACTTCGTCGACGAAGCGCTCGAGCGTCATCGAAACGAGAGGGGCGGGCATGCGCACAGCGTACTCGATGATTCGCTTGTCCGGGTCGAAGGGCGAGAGCTGCGCGAGCCCCAGCGACTGGATCGCGAGTTCGACGAGCTCGCGCTCCGGCAGCCCGGTCGAGCGCCCTTGCTTCTTCAGGTAAAAGCGTCCCGCTTCGACCAGCGGCTCGAGCGGCGTGAGCCCGACGAGCTCCGAGCCCGTGACGACCAGACCGAGTTTCGCGGCTTCCTCGCGTGTGGTCTCGAACACCTCGTGCAGCGGCGTCGTGCGGTAGCTCAGCAGGTTGATCGACACCTGCGCCTGGCGGTATTGCTCGATGGTCCAGCCGATCGCCTTCACGGCCTTGAGGCGTCCCGGGACGCGCAACTCGCGACCGTCGGCATCCGTGACCACCTGGCCCTTCGCGTCGCGCTTCAGGCGACCCGCTTCGCGTATGTTGAGCGCCACTTCGTTCGCCAGCTTCTGCTCGCGCGTGTTGACGTTCACGTTGTAGGCGATCAGGAATTCGCGTGCGCCGACGACCGTCGCGCCGAGCCGCGCGTTGAAGGCTGAAGGACCCGCATCCGGCCCCCAACCCGGGTCGGCGAGCTTCTTGCGCAGGCCCTCGTACTCGCCGCTCCTGATGTCGGCGAGGTTGCGCCGTTCCGGTCGCGTCGCCGCGTACTCGTAGAAGTAAACCGGCAGCGCGAGCGCCTCCGCCATGCGCCGGCCGAGTGCCCGCGCCGTCTCCACGCACTGATCCATCGTCACGCCCGACACCGGCACGATCGGGCACACGTCGAGCGCGCCCATGCGCGGATGCGCGCCCTGGTGCTTCGACATGTCGATCAGCTCGGCCGCCGCGACCGCGCCCCGAAAGGCCGCCTCGCTCACCGCATCCAGCGCACCGACAAACGTGTACACCGTGCGGTTCGTGTCTGCGCCCGGGTCCACGTCGAGCAGGCGCACGCCATTCACGCCGGAGATCGCGCGCGCGATCGCGTCGATCACCGAGCGGTCGCGGCCCTCCGAAAAATTCGGCACGCATTCGACGAGGGACGTCACGGATTCTCCTGCGGTCGGTCCTATCGTGCGAACAGTTGTCCCGCGATATCGCGGAACGACTTGAATTCGAGCGCGTTGCCGCTGGGATCGTGCAGGAACATCGTCGCCTGTTCGCCCGCCAGCCCGCGAAAACGCAATTGCGGCTCGATGACGAACTTCACGCCCGCACCTTTCAGCCGCTTGGCCAGCGCTTCCCAGTCCGGCATTTCGAGCACCATGCCGAAGTGCGGCACGGGCACGTCATGCCCGTCCACCGGGTTCGAGTGCAAGGGTAGAGTTTCCGCGTCCGCCGCGAGGTGACAGACGAGCTGGTGGCCGAAAAAATCGAAATCCACCCAGTCCGCGGCGCTCCGTCCCTCCGGGCAGCCGAGAAGTTCGCCGTAAAACGCCCGCGCCGCGGCCAGGTCCCGCACCGGAATCGCGAGGTGAAAAGGAGTGAGTTCCGGCATCAGGCGATCAGCCGTGCGTCCATGGAGATCTCGGCTTTCAGCACCTTGCTGAGCGGGCAGCCGACCTTTGCCTTCTGCGCGGCCTCGTCGACTTTTCCGGGGTCGGCGCCTGGCGCCTGGACGGTGACATCGAGGTGCACCTGGGTGATGGTGAAACCGGTCGGCAGCTTCTCGAGCGTCACCGTCGCCTGCGTCTCGATGCGCTCGTGCGTGATCCCGGCCTCGCCAAGCTGCAGGGCAAGAGCCATCGTGAAGCAGCCGGCATGGGCGGCGCCCAGGAGTTCCTCGGGATTCGTGCCGGCCGCATTCTCGAAGCGCGCGCCGAACGAGTAGGGGGTGGACGACAGCGTCTTGCTCTCGGTCGAGATCGTGCCCTTGCCGTGCCTGATACCGCCCTGCCAGACGGCCGATGCTTTCCGTTGCATGTTGTTACTCCGGGTTGCGGCGCGGTCGCCGCGTACTGAGATAGTAATGCCACAGCAGCCGCGCCGCGACCGATCGCCACGGTGCCCAGGACGCGCTGATCTCACGCTGAAGCCGGCTGTCCGGCCGCGCCGGCAGGCCCTTGACCTCGTGCAGCGCGACCGCGAGCGCAAGATCGCCGGTCGGCCAGATGTCGGGACGCCGGAGCGCCATCAGGTAGTAGATGTCCACGCTCCAGGGCCCGATGCCGCGCAGCGCCAGGAGCGCCGCGCGGCCGTCGTCGTCTGCGGCGCTCGCGATATCGGGGAGCCGGAGCGCGCCGCCTTGGATCGCGCGCGCCAGTTCATGGCAGTAGGACGCTTTCTGCCGCGTCAGCCCGAGCCGGTGCAGGCCGAGCACGCCGCGCCCCACCACCATCTCCGGCGTCATGCCGCCGAGCTCCGCGCTCACGCGCCGGAACAGGCTCTTCGCCGCAGCGATCGAAACCTGCTGCTCGAGCACGATGTGGATCAGCGTGCCGAATCCAGGGCGCCGGCCCCACATCGGCGGCAGCCCGTTCGTCCGCAGGAGCGCGCGCAGCTCGGGATCGCGGCGTGCGAGTGCCCGCGCGCCGGCTTCGAGCGAAGCCGCAGTGAGCGCCCGCGGCGGTATCACGGACTCCGGAACCTCACGCTGAAGTGATAGCTCGAGAGATCCATCCCTTCGCGCAGATAGAACGCGTGGGCGCGCTTGCGCTGCACGCCGGAATCCAAGTGGAACGCATCGCAGCCTGTTTCGACTGCGCGCGCGCGCAGCCAGGCGAGCAGCACGCGGCCATGGCCCTTCGAGCGCTCGGCGTCGGAAGTGACGAGGTCGTCCACGTACAGGTGCTTGCCGTAGAACAGGTTGGTGGACACGCGGTAACCCGCGACCGCCACCACGCGCCCGTCCTCGCGGATGCAGGCGAGCCGGAAGCCGTCCGGCTCCATCGCACGCACGGTCGGCAGGAAGGCCTCGCGCTTCACGTGCGGGCGCAGTTCCGCCATGACGTCGTAGCAGTCGTTGATGTCGCCGTCGGTGACGGCATCCTGCGGTTCGTTCATGACAGCCATTCCCATACCTTGCCGTCTTCCGGATGGTCGATCGTGCGATCGAGCCGGAAGCCGAGTTTTCGCAATATCGCGGTGGACGCATTCTCCGCCGGCAGCGTCTGCGCCGCAACGACGAGCGCGGAGTCCGCCTGCCGCGCGGTTCAGCGCGCAGCCCAGAACGCGGCGGCCGCGATCGCGGCAAAGACCGGCCAGGCGAGATGCTTGCCGCGCGAAGCGATCAGGATCATCGCCGCCGTCACGAGCATGGTCACCGCGAGCGCGATGAGCGCATTGTCCTGGGTGAGCGCGTCGCGCGAAGCGAGCAGCAGCATCGCCCCGAATCCCCACCAGGCGACGGTCGTGATATGCCAGGCGAAGCGCAGCGTGCGCGCGGCGAAGGTGGCGCTGCCCGCGAGCGTCGGCAGGTCGGGCCGGCGGAACAGCCGTATCAGCAGGAGCTTCTCGCCTAGCACCGAATGCGCGATGCCCACGCCGAAGGTGAGCAGCGCGGCAACGATCATCAGGGTCGAATGGCTCATCTATCCGCTCCTGGCAAGGCGTACGTACAGCATGCAATCGATCAGCTGACCGTCCTTGAAGATGCTCCGGCGCAACGTGGCCTCGCGCACGAAGCCGCATTTCTCGAGCACGCGCATCGAGGCCGGATTCCACTCGAAAACCGGCGCCTCGAGCCGCTCCATGCCGAGGCGGCCGAGTGCGTGGTCCGAGACCATGCGCACGGCCTTCGTCATGATGCCACGACCCCACCAAAGCTCGCCCAGCCAGTAGCCAATCTCGCCGGTCTTTACATGCACGTCCTGGTTAGTCGCGACGCTGATGCCGCCGACCGCCATTCCCTCGACCTCGATGGCCCACCCTGCGTGTTCGGGGTGGTCGCGGCAGAGCGCGAACCACGCATCGGCATGCGCCTCCGTGTAGGGATGCGGGAAACGATCCCGCAGGTTGCGCCAGATCTTGCGGTTATTGGCGAAGCGCAGCAGCGATTCGCGATCGCTGTCGCGCCAGGCGCGGATAACGCAGCTGTCGCCGTCGAGACGCATCACGGCGCGGGGTCGAGGCCGTATTCGCCGAGCGCGGTCTCGTGGGTCGTCAGTCCTTCGCAGGCGGCGTCGAGGATCGCGTAGGGGCGGGCGAACTCGGTGCGAAACGCACGATACGCATCGGGCCCGGTCCAGCGATCGATCGTCAGGTAACGCAGCGGGTCCGAACGGTCGTGCAGCAATTCCGTGCCGAGGTAGCCCGCGGCCTGGCGGAACAGCCCGACCCAGGATCCCTCCGGCCCGTAATGGCGCTCGAACTCCTCGCGCCGATCGCTGTGGACGCGGAACTCCCACACCGTCACGTATCCGGCGACCGGCGCTCCCGGCGCGGCCGCCGCCGCCATCAGCCGATCTTCTTCTGGAGCCAGGCCTCGGCGTCCGCCACGTTGGTGAAGAGATTCATCGGAATACCGCGGTTATTGGCGACGGTTTCCGCGAACTTCATCAGCTCGCCGCTGGCGTGGACATCCACGTACGCGACCGCGTCGAACTTGCCGGCGCCCCGCTGGCTGCCTTCCGCGGCGATCTGGTAGACGTCCCAGGTTTCCAGACGGCGGCCGGTCAACCGCTCCTCGATCAGCACGCGATGGATGCCCCGCGCCGCGCATTCCTGGTGCAACTCCTGGAGGTACATCATCACGTTCTCCAGCGTGTTCTGGCCGGTCACGACGGCGTGCAGGTAGCCGGGCTTCTCCGTCAGTGCCATCTCGAAGCTCATCGCGGCCTTTTCGCCATCCGGCGCTCAGCAAAGACCAGCAGGAATGCGATGGCGCCCGGAAGCGCCTGCGTGAAGAAGATGGAGGGCTTCGCCGTCACGCCGCCGAAGATGCCGGCGACCACGATGCAGGCGAGGAAGAACAGCTTGACCGCGCGATTATCCGTGACGAGGCCCCAGACGAGCCCGGCCGCGAGGAAGCCGTTGTACAGGCCCTGGTTCGCCGCAAGCGTCGCCGACTGCGCCGCGAAATCGGGCGTCATCGCGAAGATCCGGTGCCCGACGGGGTGGTCCCAGAAGAACATCTCGAGCGTGAGGAATCCGACGTGCTCGAGCGCAACGAGGCCGGTCAGCAGGTTGGCAGCAGCGGTCCTGATCATGATGTCTTCTCCGCCAGCGATTGACTGATCCATTCCGACATGGCGCGGGCGTTGTCGCCGTCCTCGGCCGCAAGGCCCGCGATCACGCCCTCGCGGTCGCGCGCCGCCTGATTCTGGCTCAGTTTCCACTTGCCGGTCAGGCGCTCGACCGCGATCTCGAGCCCGACAATGGCGCCAACCAGCTTGTCGATGAACTCCGGTGGCGCATCCTCAACTTTCCACGGCTTGGCCCGGCCCGATTCCTGCGAATCGGTCAGGTCGCCGACGTGGCGCCGCAGCCATTCCGCCTCGGGATGCAGGCGCACGCTGCCGTGCACGTGGACGACGGCGTAGTTCCAGGTCGGCACCATCTTCCCGGTTTCCTGCTTGGTCGCGTACCAGGACGGCGTGATGAAGGCTTCCATGCCCTGAAAGATCACGAGTACGCGCGGCTCCGATTCGAGCGCGCGCCAGACCGGATTCGCGCGCGCGACGTGCGCGTGCAGCACCGGGCCGGCTTCGCCGGTCTTCAGCAGGAAGGGAATGTGATTGGCGTCGAGGCCGTCGGCGCCCGCGCTCACGAGCGCGCCCAGCGGATGCGCGCGGATCAGCGCGTGCAGGATGTCTTCGCGGGTCTCCTCGAAAGGTTTCGGCAGGTACATGGACTCAGTCGAAGCAGCGTTTGTAGTAATAGGCCGTCGGACGCAGCTCGCCGTCCGGCATCGCCGCATAGTCCGGAATCTCGCCGACTTTCTGCCAGCCGAGATGGCGATAGACGAACTCGGCCGGGGACCCGGCGATCGTGTCCAGCACGAGCAGCGTGCGGCCGTTCGCCGCGGCGTAATCGTCCACGGCTTTCATCAGCAGGGCCGCGATGCCGCGTCCGCGATGCGTTCGCAGGACCAGCAGCTTCTGTACTTCCGCGCGATGGCTGCCGTTCTCCTTGCCATTGAGCGCGAGCTGAACGGTGCCGACGACCTGGCCGTCCGACTCCGCGACCCAGAGCACCATGCCGCGCTGCAATCCGGCGATGACCGGGTGCCAGTACCGGAGCGCCTTCTCATGCGACATCGGCGCGAGGAAACCGACCGAGGCGCCGTCGTCCACCGCGTCGATCAGGAGCATGCAGAGCCCGGCGATGACGGGCGCTTCTATGGTTTCAATGCGGCGGATCGTGGCAGCCATGCGGGCGCCATTTTAGCGCCGTCAATCGACGAGCGGCTCGCAGGCAACGGAAAAATCGACGTGATAGTGCTCGTCGTGCCGCACCCAGGGCGTGCCCTTCATGAATGGCAGCCGTTTCATGTCGGCGCCACGCCGGGTGGCAAAGAGGCCCGGCAGGTATTGCGGATCGAAGATCACGAGCGCGATGCCGGCTCTATTCGCGCCGGCAGCGCGGTGAAGCTGGTACAGGTGCTCCGCGATCGCCTCGAGGTCGAGTGTCAGGCCGCCGGACCGGCCGTTGGCGTCGAACTCGACGTCATAGCCAAAGCGGTTGAAAGCATGGCCGGGCAACAAGGCTGAACGACCGCGCGCATCGATCACCGGGACCATGAAGTCCACCGACAGGCCGTTCTGGTGCGTGCGATGCGGCCGCATGCGCCCGCCCGATGGCCGGCCCGTTTCACCATAAACAAATTGCATGCTGGGCCTGGACTCAGCAATGGCGGCGTACGCGTCGACGACGATGTCGTTCACCGTCGAATGCACGTGCGTGCGGCCGGGGGCGGCGGCAAGCGAACTGTAAACCTGGAAGTTGTCGCCGCTCGCCGGCAGTTTGACGGAATTCTCGAGGCGGCCGTTCGCCACGGTGCCGAAACAGCGGCTCGGGAGTGCGAACGCCACAGCTGGAACCAATTGGGACAGGAGCAGCGCGACGATCAGGCGGCGCATCGTCGTCAGCGGGTCACGCACGGGCGTCATGATCGTAGGCCTGCCGCTCGAAATAGTTGTCGCGATAACAGCGCCGTCCCCTCACGAGCTGCCAGGCGCTCGAGAGCAGGTAGGCCGGCAGGAAGAAGGGACCCCAGCGCTCGTACTGGCGCACGTGCACCTGCTCGTGCCCGCGCGCGGCATCTAGGTCGACTGCGCTCGCGCCGAGGATCACATGGCCGAGCGTCATCGCGCGGAAGCGGATCGGCGGCGTCCGGTCAGCAAGCATCCGCCCGATCGCGCCGCCGCCGAATTCGATCGCGCCCCGCACCGTTCGAACTCGCGCCCCGCCGATCAGCATGACGACTCCGCCGACGAGGCCGAGAAGCGTGTTGGGCGCGGTCCAGATCCAGGCAACAAACCGGGGCACGGCTCACCACCACCCGAGGAGTTTCCACCAGGCGAGCCCGATCGTGCCCCAGATCGCGATGGTCACCAGAGAAACGAGGAAGCCGATCCGCCACCATTCGCCTTGCATCACGTAGCGCGCACCGAAGTAGATCGGCGCGGTCGTGGTTCCGTAATGCGTAAGCGAGGCCGACAGGTTCGAAATGTAGGCGAGTCCGAGCACTGCGAGCATCGGCGGCGCGCCGGCCGCGATCATGACGATCAGGAACGGGATCAGCATGGCGGCGACGTGGGCCGTGATGCTGGCAAACGCATAGTGCGAGTAGCAGTACACGAGCAGCAGCACGGCCATCGCCGCGCCCCAGCTCCAGCCCGCGGTCAGGCCGGCCGAGAACTCCGCGAACATCGTCGTGATGCCGCTCGCACCGAGTATGGCTGCCATGTGGATCAGGCCGCCGTACCAGATGAAAGTGTCCCAGGCCTGCCGGTCCTCGAGCACGTCGTCCCATTCGAGTACGCGCGAGAGTAGCAGCAGGCTGACGCCGACGAAGGCGATGACGATGTAGTTGATGCCGTGCAGCGCCGTCGTCATCCAGAGCCCGGCGATCAGCGCGAACAAGAAAAGCGTGATGCGTTCGCTGCGCTTCATGGGCCCCATGCGCTCGAGTTCCGCATTCGCGAACTCGGCCGCTTCCGGCGTGTGTTTGATCGTCGGCGGGAAAATCCGGTAGATGAGGTACACGACGACCAGGAGCGAAACGACGCCGGGCACGATGCTGCCGAGCAGCCAGGTCGCATAGGTGAGTTCGACGCCGCTCGCGGACAACGCGAACTTGGCGATGATCACGTTCGACGCCTGGCCGGTCAGGAACATGGCGCAGGCGACGATGTCGCCCTGGTAGAGCGCCTTCATCAGGAAGGCGCCGAGCCGCTTGCGCGTGCCCTCCGGCTTCGAGTCGTAGGCTTCGGCGATGCTGCGTGTGATCGGGAACACGATGCCGCCCGCGCGCGCGCTGTTCGATGGGACGATCGAGGCGAGCACCGTGTCGGTCGCAACGAGCGAATAGGCGAGACCGAGCGAGCGCTTGCCGAGCCGGCGGATAAAGAGAAAAGCGATGCGCCGGCCGAGGCCGGACTTCGTGATCGCGCGCGAGATCATGAAGGCGCAGAGCACGAGCCACACGATCGGATCGGCATAGCCCTGGAGGGCCTGCAGCGGCGTCATGATGCCGGTGATCGCGATCGCGCAGATCGCGAGGAACACGATTGAGGCCTGCGGTGCCGGGCGCACGATCGAAGCGACGATCGTCGCCGCGAAGATCGCAAGCAGCTGCCAGTCCGCGGGCTTGATGCCCGCGGGCGTGCCGGCGAGCAGGATCGCCCCGGCGACGCCGAGCACGACTCCCCAGCGCCAGAGAAGTCCCTGCGGCTGCTCGCCGGTCGCGGCGCTCACCCGGAAGTGCCTGCCCGCGCTGGATTTATTGGCTCTTTCGCGCGCATGAAGGCTTGTAGGCGGGCGCCGATACGGATTGGGGAATGACCCGCGCATGATAACGTCGCCGGAGACTGGATGCGTAAGGGGGGCGGGGACACTCCGATGAATGATACGAAGACACCTGACGTGTCCGATAAGGCCGCCAGTGGCGTTGCCGGGCTCGACGATGTGCTGAATGGCGGGTTTGCACGCGGCCGGTCCTTTCTGCTGGAAGGCACGCCGGGAACCGGCAAGACGACGATTGCGCTGCAGTTCCTGATGACCGGCGCCGCGGCCGGCGAGCGCGGACTCTATATCACGCTGTCGGAGACGGTGGACGAACTGGAGGCCACCACGGCGTCGCACAATTGGAATCTCGCTGGTGTCGACGTCTTCGAACTCCTGCCGCCCGAGAGCCTGCTGGACGAAGACCAGAACCAGAGCCTGCTCTACTCGTCGGATCTGGAACTCGGCGAGACGACCAAGCGGATCTTCGCTGAATTCGAGCGTGTCAAGCCGCAGCGGCTCGTGATCGACAGCCTGTCGGAGATCCGTCTGCTGGCGCAGAACTCGCTGCGGTACCGGCGGCAGATACTGGCGCTGAAGCACTTTTTTGCCAAGCGTGAGACGACCGTGCTGCTGCTCGACGACATGACGACGGAAGTGGACGACAAGTCGGTACACAGCATTGCGCATGGGGCGATCCGGCTCGAAGAGCTGGCGCCGGATTTCGGCGCGGAACGGCGGCGCCTGCGCGTGTTGAAATATCGCGGCAACCGCTTCCGCGGCGGCTACCATGACTTCGTCATTCGCACCGGCGGCGTGCGGGTATTCCCGAGACTGGTCTCGTCCGAACATCGCATCGAATTCCGTCGCACCGTGCTGATGGCCCAGAGCAAGGAACTGAATGCGCTGCTCGGCGGGGGCGTCGAGCGGGGCTCCAGCGTGCTGGTGCTGGGCCCGGCGGGCGCCGGCAAGTCGATCATGACGCTGACATTCGTTCTGAGCGCGATCTCCCGCGGAGAGCGGGTGGCCATGTTCATCTTCGACGAGGAAATCGGGCTGCTGATCGAGCGCTCGCGCGGCCTCGGCATCGATCTCGACCTGATGATGGAGTCGGGCAACCTGGAAGTGACGCAGATCGACGCCGCCGAGATGACGCCGGGGGAGTTCTCGGAGCGGGTGCGCCGTTCCATCGAGGTGCGGGGCGCGAAGACGATCGTCATCGACAGCCTGAACGGCTACCAGGCCTCGATGCCGGAGGAACGCGCGCTGATCCTGCATATGCACGAGCTGTTGCAGTACTGCAACCGGATGGGCGGGACCACCTTCCTGACCGTGGCCCAGCATGGGCTCATCGGCGAGATGAAGGCGCCAATCGACCTGACCTATCTCGCCGACACGGTGATCCTGTTGCGCTACTTCGAGGCGGCGGGTGAGGTGCGTCGCGCGATTTCCGTCGTCAAGAAGCGCACCAGCGCGCACGAGAATACGATCCGTGAGTACACGCTGGGTAAGGGTGGCTTGACACTCGGCAAGCCGCTCACCAACTTCCAGGGCGTGCTGGAAGGCTCGCCGTTCATGGTCGAAAGAGACACGCGGACCTGATCCGCGCCGACATGATTTCGCACCTGTCTGAGCGCGCCCTCGTTCTCGCCCCGCTTGGCCGCGACGCGGAAGTGGCCCGCGCGATGCTGGCCGAGGCCGGCATTCGCTGCGTGATCTGCCGCTCGCTGCCGGAGCTGGTCGAGCAGCTGGTCTGGGGAGCGGGCTTTGCGCTGGTGACGGAAGAGGCCGTGCACACGGCCGACCTGCACCCGCTTGCCGCCTGGATCGACGCCCAGCCGGAATGGTCGGATTTCCCGTTCGTGCTGCTGACGCGCCGCGAAGGAGGCATCGAGCGCAATCCGGCGGCGATGCGACTGCTGCAGACGCTCGGCAACGTCACCTTCCTCGAGCGGCCGTTCCATCCGACCACGCTCGTCAGCCTCGCGCAGTCGGCGCTGCGCGGCCGACGGCGCCAGTACGAGGCGCGCGCCCGCCTCGAGGTCCTGGCACAGCTCAACGAGACTTTGGAGGCCCGCATCGAGGCCGCGCTTTCTGAGCGCAAGATCCTCGCGGATATCGTCGAGAGCACGGACTCGCTGGTTCAGGTCTTCGACCACGATTATCGCTTCATCGCGATCAATCGGGCGAGCGCGAAGGAGTTCGAGCGTTATTTCGGCGTGCGGCCGCGGGTGGGGGATTCGATGCCGGAGCTGCTGGCGCATGTACCGGAAGTACGGGCGGCGGCGCTGTCGCAGTGGAAGCGCGCGCTCTCCGGCGAGGAGTTCACCGAGATCGCCTCATTCGTGGACCCGGCAAACGAGCGGCGCTTCTTCGAGTTGAAATTCAATACGCTGCGCGACCGCGAGGGGCGCCCCATCGGCGCCTACCAGTTTGCGCACGACGTGACCCAGCGGCTCCAGGACCAGGAACACCTGATGCGCACCGAGAGCGCGCTGCGCCAGGCGCAGAAGATGGAGGCGGTCGGCCAGCTGACGGGCGGTGTTTCGCACGACTTCAACAACCTCCTGATGGCGTTCCAGAGCGGGTTGCGCATGCTCCAGCGCCCGATGGAAAACGAACGCCGCCAGCGCATCGTCGAGGGCATGCAGCAGGCGATAGACCGCGGCGCCGCGCTCACGCGCCAGCTGCTCGCATTCTCGCGCACCCGCCCGCTGGAAGCGAGAACGCTGGATCTCGAGACGCAGCTCGTCGGCATGCGCGAGATCCTCCAGCGCTCGCTGCGCGGCGACGTGTCCGTGGAGATGGCGTTCGACGACGAGCTGTGGCCGGTGGAAGTGGATCCCGGCGAACTCGAGCTCGCGATCCTGAATGTCTGCGTCAATTCGCGGGATGCCATGCCGGACGGCGGGACGATTTCAATCTCGGCCAGCAATGCGGATCAGAGCATCGACCTCGCAATCACGGACACGGGTACCGGGATGTCGCCCGCAGTGGCGGCACGCGTGTTCGAGCCTTTCTTCACGACCAAGGAAGTCGGCAAGGGATCGGGCCTCGGACTCGCGCAGGTGTATGCCTTCGCCAACCAGTCGAACGGGCACGTCAAGCTTGCCAGCGAAATCGGTCGCGGCACGACGGTCACCCTGACGCTTCCGCGATCGGACAAGCCGGTGAAGGCGCAGAACGCCAGGGCCGTCCCGTCCGTCGCGCCTTTCGATTCAGCCGGCAAATCCGGCCCGCTCGGCCATGTACTGCTGGTGGAGGACGACCGAACGGTGGCGGCGCTCACCATGGAAGTGCTGGACAGCATCGGCTATAACGTCACGCACGTCGCGTCAGCGTCCGCGGCGCTCGGGACGCTGGCGAACGGCAGCTGGGTGGACGTCGTGCTGTCCGATGTCATGATGCCGGGGGGCATGAACGGCGTGGATCTCGCACGCGAGATCCGGCGCCGCCGCGCCGATCTGCCGGTAATGCTGGCAACCGGCTACATCGAGGTAGCACGCGGCGCGGTCGCGGAAGGCTTCCAGGTGCTGCTCAAGCCCTATCAGCCCGAGGCGCTCGCGCAGGCGCTCGCTTCGCTCTTCGCCACGCGCCGGGCCGGATGACCATGGCCGCCGCTCAGCTCGCCGGCCTGAAAGTGCTGGTCCTCGAGGACAACGCGCTGGTCGCCATGCATATAGAGGAAATGCTCGGCGAGGCCGGCTGTGACATCGTCGCCACGATCGATACCGTTGGCGGCGCGCTGGAGTACATCCGCAATCACGCGGTGGACGCCGCCGTTCTCGACGTCAACCTGAAGGGTGAAAAAGTGTTCGCCGTCGCCGAGGAGCTGATGGCGCGAAACGTGCCGTTCGTGTTCTCGAGCGGCTACGGCGAGCGTTTCCTGCCGCGGCAGTTCGACGCGGCGCCGCACCTGTCGAAACCGTTCGAACCGGAGACGCTGTGGCAGACGCTCGCGCAGGCCTGCGCGGCGAAAGCCGCTACCAGTACTTCGGATACCGCGCGTCCCGGGTGACGTTGTTGTAGACGAGCGCGACCCCGATCACGACCAGCGCGCCGGCGAGCGTCGGAAACAACAGGAAATCCCAGCCGGGCTGCGCGAGATAGACGATCACCGGATTCGACCCCGCGGGCGGGTGCACGGTGCGCGTCATCATCATGACCGCGATCGCGGTGCCGACCGCCGGCGCAACCGACCACCAGTGTGGGCCGAACGCCGTCAGGAAGGCGAGGCCGATCAGCGAGCTCAGGAAGTGGCCGACGACGACGTTGCGCGGTTGCGCGAATGGCACGTCCGGAAAACCGAATACCAGCACGCAGGACGCGCCGAACGAGCCGAGCACGAGCGCAATGGCAAACTGGTTGGTGAGGAGCGCGACCGCGGCGATCGCGAGGAACCCGCCGAGCCAGGCGAGCGCAACGCTCCGCCCGGACGGCTGCGGCGGCAACGGCGCGCCGTCGCCCTTGAGCTTGTCGAGAAATGACACCGGAACCCCCTGTCGAAACCGCGGACCGCGCCGATTCTAGCCGGTAGCCTCCGAGGCTGCGGCCGCACCAGAGCGCCGGTAGAACAGGAACCAGGCCAGCGTGAGCACGGCGAGGAACGGCACGCCGTAATTCAGCGTCATCTTGAAGTCGCGGCTGATCGCGGTCGTGAGCAGGATCGCAGCCATCATCGCCGCGCCGAACAGCGTGGTGAACGGGAAACCCCACAGCCGGAAGCTGGCGGGCGCGCCGTGCTTGCGCCGGAAATAATAATGCGTCACGAAGATCATGAACCAGGTGAAGAGTGCGCCGAACATCGAGATCGAGATCATCAGCGTGAAGGACTTTTCGGGCATCCGCGCATTCAACACGGCGGCGACCGCGATGCCGACCGATGACAGCAGCAGCGCCGCTATTGGCACGCCCCGCGAGTTCAGTTTGCCGAACACGCGCGGCGCGTGGCCGGCGCGGGACAGGCTGAACATCATGCGCGTCGTGATGTAGAGTTGGCTGTTCATGGCGGAAAGCGCGGCGACCAGGATCACCAGGTTGATGAAGCCAGCGGCGCCGGGTAAGTGGGTCGCCTGCATCACCTTGACGAACGGGCTGCCGCCTTCGCCCGCGAGACGCCAGGGCACGATGGCGAGCACGAGCGCGAGCGTCCCCAAATAGAACAGGAGCAGGCGCAGCACGGTCGAGCGGAATGCGCGCGGCACGGCGCGCTCGGGATCCTTCGCTTCGCCCGCGGCGACCGCGATCATTTCGACCGACAGGTAGCTGAAGATCGCGACGATCACGGCGATCCAGACGCCGCCGAGGCCCCGCGGGTTGAATCCGCCGATCGCCGTGTAGTTCTGCAGGCCGACGCCGGACTCCGGCGACGCATTGACCACGAACCAGGTGCCGAGCACGAGGAACAGCACGATTGCGAGGACCTTGAACAGCGACATCACGTACTCAATCCGGCCAAACACGCCGACGCTGATGGCATTCACGCCGATCAGCGCGGCCGAGAAGCCGGCGATCCAGTACCAGCCGGGCAGGGTCGGGAACCAGTACTGCATGTAGATGGCAATCGCGCTGATCTCGGTGCCGACCGCGAGCACGATCGCCGACCAATAGGCATAGCGCACCAGGAATCCAGCGAGCGGACCGATGTAGTGTTCGGCGTAGGCTCCGAATGCACCCGAGGTCGGATGGCTCACCGCCATTTCTGCGAGGCAGCCCATCAGGAGCAGCGTGATAACGCCGCCGATGGCGTAACTCACGAGCACGGCCGGCCAGGCAAGGTTGATCGCGAGCGAGCTGCCAAGGAAGAGACCGGTGCCGATCGCGCCGCCGATCGCGATCATCGACAGCTGGCCGGTCGTCAGGCTGTGACGCAGGCCCTTCTCGCGATCCACGATCGCGCCGAATTCGCTCCGGCTCACGGCTGACTCGCCTGCATCTTCGGCATTATGCACGGACGGCGCGGACAGCTGCGTAGGACGGCGGCGGCATTCACGCCAGTCGAGGCCCATCGGCGGACGTCACCATATACATGTAGGGATCGATTTCCGGCGCGGGTTCGGGATAAGGGGTTGCCGCGAATCCGAGACGCTCGTAGAGCGTCTTGGCGCGCACGTTTGTCGGTACGACGAACAGCGAGCAGGAACGGGCGTGCAGTAGGGCACGGCCTTCGGCGCAAAGCGCGCGGACGAGCTGCGTGCCGAAGCCGCCGCCGCGGCAGTCCGGAGCGACGGCGAGGCGCCCGAGATGACAGCGTCCGACGCGCAGGTAGTACTGGCCGAATGCGACGAGCCGGTTATCTTCGAGCACGAGCATGCGGGTCGCCAGGCTTGCGAGCTTCGCGTCGATGCGGAAAGTCGCCTCGGTGAACGGAAACCGGAATTCCGGGCCACCCCAGACCAGGCAGGACGCGCGGTCGGGAAACCAACTCATCAACTCCGGAACCCGGGCGTCGTCGAATGGGTAGAGCGTCGCGGTCTCGCCGCCGGCTGTCATTCCTCGGGATCCCGTGGCCTGACCGCGCGCATCGGCGCTTCGTTGACTGTCAGCTGGAAAATGTCCGGCCGGCTGTAATGGCCGGTCACGTCGAAATCGAACTTGCCGCGGCCGATCTCATCGAGGTCGAGCTCGGCGGTCAGGATAGTCTCGCCGTCGAAATGCGGGCCGGCGAGCACCTTGCCGAGCGGGTTCACGATGGCGCTGCCGCCCCGCATCAGCACCGCTTCCGGCGAATCGCCGAGCGTCTGGCGCACGCTCGCCGGGAAATCCTTGCGGCGGATGAACTGGCAGGCGGTCAGCACAAAGCAGCGGCCTTCGAGTGCAACGTGCCGCATCGTCGGCAGCCAGGTATCGCGGTCGTCCGCGGTCGGCGCGCAATAGAGCGCCACCTCTTTCGAATACATCGCCATGCGCAGCATCGGCATGTAGTTTTCCCAGCAGATCACCGATCCGATGCGCCCGTAAGGACTGTCCACCACGGTCAGCGTCGAGCCGTCGCCGAAGCCCCAGATCATCCGCTCGAGCGCCGTCGGCATCAGCTTGCGGTGCTTGCCGAGCAGTGCACCGTCCGGTCCGAAGAAGAGTACGGTGCAATAGCAAGTGCCGCCCTCGCGCTCGATGACGCCGATGACGACGTGGCTGCCGTGTTTTGCCGCCGCCTTGCCGATCGCCTCGGTTTCGGGCCCGGGTACCGCGATCGCCGCCTCGAGATAGAGGCGGAATTCCTCGCGGCCGACCGGATCGCGCGCGCCGACCACGAGTCCGTAATTCAGGCCTTTCGGATAGCCGGTGATGAAGGCCTCCGGAAACACGATGACGCGCGCGCCG
>JANNKZ010000168.1:0-2885 GCA_031396515.1 Gammaproteobacteria bacterium | reverse complement strand
CGAATTTCCACGACTACCGCGTGCTGCGTCTCGACGAGATGCCGGCGGTCGAGGTGCACATCGTGCCGAGCACCGAACGCCCGGGCGGCGTCGGCGAGCCGGGCGTCCCGCCGATCGCGCCCGCGGTCGCGAATGCGGTGTTCGCGTTGACGGGTGAGCGCCTGCGCGACCTGCCGCTCGCACCCGCAAGCTGAAGGAGACGGCCATGCGTCATGCGATCGCCGCAATCACCCTGTTGCCGTTCATCGCCGCCTGCGGACCGACGCCGGAGGAACGCGACGCGGCGGTTGCCGCTTTCACCACCGTCGAACAGGTGTTCCAGCACCCGCGCTGCGCCAACTGCCACGTGCCGGGCGATGCGCCGGGAGCCGGCTGGACGCATCCAGTGGGCGTTGCGCGCGGGCCGGACGGTCACGGCGCGCCGGGGCTGCCCTGCTCCACTTGCCACGCGGAAGAAAATCCACCGGCAAGTTACGGCCCGAACGCACCGCCGGGCGCGCCGCACTGGGCCCTGCCGCCGCCGGATCAGAAGATGGCGTGGTTCCGGATCAGCTCGAAGGAGCTCTGCGAGATGATCCAGGACGAGGACCAGAACGGCGACCGCGATCTCGACGATGTGCTCAAGCATGTCGCCGAGGACAAGCTCGTGCTCTGGGGCTGGAATCCCGGCGGCGATCGCGAACCCGTGCCCGTGCCGCATGACGAGTTCGTCGCCCGATTCACGCAGTGGACCGATGCGGGAGCCCCCTGCCCCACCTGAAAAAAGGTGACGCAAACCTTTTATTGCTGCCTGTTGGCGTTGCGCTTCATGGCGCCCCAGTGGATCTTGGCGCCGGTGATCCAGCCCCAGAGCGCCTGCAGCCGCCAGATGGACATCACTTGGCGATAGCCGAAGTTCTCCAGCACCGCCACTACGAACAGCACCAGCAGGTGCCGCGCCTTCGGGTAGGTGTGGAACGAGAGCTCCTCGAGCAGCAGGCAGGTCGACGAGAGCATGAGTCCCAGCGCAAACGCCGCCAACGCGAACGCGAGCACGTTCATGCCGTCCATCATCCCGAGCGCCCAGGCGATCAGCATGACGACGAGGCCCGCGACCTCGACCAGCGGGCTCAATAATTCGAACAGCACGAAGAACGGGAACGCCAGCCAGCCTGCCGCGCCGCTGCCTTTCGCGAAGCAGAGCTTGCGGTTCTCCCACAGACTCTCCGCGAGCCCGCGATGCCAGCGTTTACGCTGCTTCATCAGCGTTCCGACATCTTCCGGCGCATCGGTCCAGCACACCGGATCCGGAATGAACGCGACGCGATAGCGCTGGCCGCGTGCCGCCAGCGTGCGGTGCAGCCGCACGGTCATCTCCATGTCCTCGCCGATCACGTCAGCGCGGAAACCGCCCGCCTCCACCACCGTGTCGCGGTGGAACACGCCGAAGGCACCGGACACGATCAGCATGCCGTTGATCGCGCTCCAGCCGAGCCGCCCTCCGAGGAACGCGCGCAGATACTCGACCACCTGCACCAGCGCCAGCGGATTGCGCGGCAGCCCGACTTTTTCCAGCACACCGCCGCGCACCACGCAGCCGTTGATGATGCGCACCGAGCCACCGCAGGCGACCGTGTGCGGATCCTCCAGGAACGGCCGCACCACGTTCTCCATGCTGTGCGGATCGAGCACGGAATCCGCATCGCCGCAGTAGAAGATCGGGTAGCGCGCCGCATTGATGCCGGCATTGGTCGCGTCCGCCTTGCCGCCGCCATTCTCCTTGTCGATCACGCGCAGGTTCGGGTGCTTCAGCGAGCGGTACACGCCGCGCACCGGCTTGGTCTTGATCTGCACGCGATAGGCTTCGGGGAACGGCGTCAGTTCGAAGTCGCGCATCATCACCGCGAGCGTGTCGTCCTTCGAGCCGTCGTTGACGATGATCACCTCGAAGTGCTGGTAACGCAGTTGCAGCAACGCGCGAATCGACGTCGTGATCGTCGCCGCCTCGTTGTAGGCGGGCACGACCAGCGAGATCGGCATCTGCAGGTGCGAGTACACGCGCTCCGCCGCGCTGATGCCGCCCATATAACGGCGTAGTCCAAACAGCGCCATGAAGGCGAGCCCGAGGTAGATCGTGTTGAGCAACACGAAATACCCGAGAAAACCCCACTGTATGGCGTCCAGGAAGTCTCGGAAGTTCATTCGATCCGCGCCTCCGCCTGCACGTGGTCGAGCATGTCGAGCGCGTAGTTGTCGGTGAGGCGCGCGCGCACGGCGTCGATACCCGCCGCCGTCATGCCCTTGAGCCGGATCAGCGCCTGGCCGGCGCGATAGCGAACCCACCAGACCGTGTCGCACATCAGCCGCATCAGGACGTCGGTTTCCTCGATCCCGCCGAGGTGCCCGTAGGCGACCGCGAGATTCTTGCGCACATCGGCATTTGCGGAATCGGCGAAGCGGGCAAGTTCCGGCAGCACGGTGGGATCGAGCACGACGACCAGCGCGGCCGCGACGATGTCGGCCTCGTCCGGATGGCGGCGCAACAATTCGATCGCCACATCGCTGCCGAGCACGGCGTCCACATGCGCAAGCCAGGGCAGCAGCGGCGGCACCTTGGAAGGCGCGAGCGAGAGCATCATCGTACGGATCGGGTCGCGCGCGACGTCGGCGCCGGCGTCCACCAGGAGCCGCGCCATCGCCTCGCCCGGCCAGCTCTCGCGCTCGGCGAGCTGCAGCATGATGCCCGGCATTGCGCGCTGCGCGTCGATACGCACGAGCGCGGCTGCGGCGTAGAAAGAGACGAGCGAATTGGTCGAGGCGAGCTGTTCCTGAAGCGGCTTCCAGGACGACGGATCGTGCAGGTGCCCGAGTGTGCGGATCGCGATGATGCGCCGGCCGACCTGGCG
>JANNKZ010000133.1:0-2075 GCA_031396515.1 Gammaproteobacteria bacterium | reverse complement strand
GGCTCTACACGGCGGCCGCCGACGGCGCGTGGCCCGGCGTGGAGGGCGGGCCGGCCCCCGCGCTCGCGTTCGTAGCCGACGATGCCGCCAAGCAGTGCCGCCGCAATCAGGCGCACAACGACGTGCGCGAACTGCTCGGCGGTCGGCAGGCCGGCGGTAATTTCGGCGATGAAACTGTCCATGTATTCGAGCTTATCGCATCAGATCGCGCTCAGCAGCACGCCGACGATCGCGATCGGGCACAGGTAGCGCAGCAGCACGAGGAGCGCCATGCGAACTGCGGGGCGGTCGCCGAAATCCGCGGCGATCGTCCCCCGGTCGAGCCGCCAGCCGACGAACAGCGACGTCAGGAGCGCGCCTATCGGCAGCAGGATGTTCGAAGCGAAATAGTCGGTCAGGTCGAAGATCGTGGACGTCCGGAACCGCTCGATCATCGACAGCGGATGCAGGTCGCTCCAGAGATTGAAAGACAACACGGTCGCCAGCCCGAGCACCCAGGCGGCGGCGGCGACGAGCGCCATCGCGCGGCCGCGCTTTATCCCGTATTTCTCCATCAGCCACGCGCCGGCCGGGTCGAGCCCCGCGATCGAGGAGGTCAGCGCGGCGAATGCGAGCAGCACGAAAAAGAGCGTGCCGACGATTGCGCCACCCGGCATGCCGATGAAGATCGAGGGCATGACGATGAAGGCGAGTTGCGGCCCCTGGGCCGGATCCACGTTCGAACCGAACACCAGCGGGAATATCAGCAAGCTCGCGAGCACGGAGGCAAGCACGATGGAAAACATGACAACGATGGCAGAGCGGACCAGCGAGGTCTCGGCGGCGACGTGGCTGCCGTACGCGATCATGATCGCCATGCCGACGCCGGTCGCGAAAAACGCCTGCCCGACCGCTGCGAGCACGAGCTCGCCGGAAAGCCGCGAGAAATCGACCTGTGTCAGGAAGGCGATCGCGCGTGCGGCATCGCCGTGGTCGAGCGCGTAGATCGCGAGCACGAGCAGGATGGCGAAAAGCCCCGGCATCATGATCTTGTTGGCGATCTCGATGCCGCGCTGAATGCCGGCCGCCGCGATTGCGAGCGTCGCCGCCATGAAGGCTGCGTGCCAGAAAGTCAGCCGCCACGGATCGGCGAGCAGCGCGTTGAAGCGCGCGGTCAGGCCGGCGTGGTCGAGTGCCGCGGCCGCGCCGGTCGCGTAGGCCTCGATGTAGGCCAGCACCCAGCCGCCGATGACGCTGTAGTACGTCATGATCAGGAAGATCGCGAGGGTGCCGAGCCAACCGATCGCGGACCATCGCGTCGACAGTCCCGAGGTCGCCGCGACCCGGCCCGCGGCCAGCGGCACGTTCGGCCCGCCGCGCCGGCCGATCAGGAACTCGGAGACGAGCAACGGCACGGCGATGACGAGGCAGGCGACGACGAAAACCAGCACGAACAGGCCGCCACCATGCTGTCCGGCGAGGAACGGAAAGCGCCACATCGTGCCGAGGCCGACCGCGGCGCCCGCGACCGACAGGTAGAACGCGAGGTTGGACGACCAGGTTTCGACGCGCGTTCCGGCGGTCATCATGGTGCCCCGGATATTAATCGAGACCGGCCGCCGCGTCCTGCAGCCAGTCGAATAAATACCTCACGACGGCGCGATCGACGATGAGTTCGTAACGATCGGCGGCCGCGCGGCGCAGGACAATGGGCAGTTGCGCGAATCGCGTGCGCGTGCAGGCATCGGCGGTGAGCGTTTCGATGTCGAGCCCGCAGCCGCGCACCAGGATTTCGTTCGCACGCGGACCCTCAACCATGATCGTTGCATGTGCGTCCGAAACATCCGTCACTGCGCATGATTGTTTTGCGCATCCGGCACGAACGGCATCCATCAGCTCGGCCGCGTCCTGCTTTCCGGAGATCAGTAGCCAGGTATCCGGCGCGATGCGGGCGATGACGGGGCTCTCGCCGAGCCAGCTGTTCATCGATTCCGGCAGCGGCTGCCCGGCAATGCGGAGCTTGCCGACCGATTTCTGCGACTTGGTCGCGAGCTGCAGGCGCAGCACCGTGCTCGGCGGCTGCACGGCGAGACGCA
>JANNKZ010000125.1:0-5385 GCA_031396515.1 Gammaproteobacteria bacterium | reverse complement strand
GCGAAGCGGTGCGCGCATCGTTCCCGGCGCGGCGCGCGGCGGCCTACCAGGCCTGGTTCGAACACATGCCGGTGCGGCCGTCGCGACTCCGGCCCGAGATGGCGGTGCAGATCTTTGGCGCGGTGGACTGGGGCACGCTTGCGCGATTCCACGTACTCGACACGCGCCAGTACCGTTCGGTGCAGGTCTGCCCGAACTCGCCGACCGCGATGCGCTGCGATTTCGCGAAGGGCAGGAAGCTCCTCTTCGGCGGTGCGGGCGGCGCGAATTTCATCGATCCGCTGGAATCCTCCTGCAAGGCGGCGCTCGCGGATCCGTCGCGAACGATGCTCGGCGACTACATTTATGAGGATGCCTGGGGCGATCGCCGCGTGCGGCAGTTCGACAAGCTCGAAGCGGTGACGCTCGCCGACTACCGGAATCGCTACACGCAGTACCGCACGGATCCGGACCTGCAGGCCGCGCACGCCAGCTGCCCCTGGCTCGTCACCTGGGACGACCACGAGGTGGACAACGACTACGTCTCGCTCACCAGCGAGAACGAACTCTGCGGCGGCGAAGCGGTGCGCGCATCGTTCCCGGCGCGGCGCGCGGCGGCCTATCAGGCCTGGTTCGAGCACATGCCGGTGCGGCCGTCGCGGCTCCGGCCCGACATGGCGGTGCAGATCTATGGCACCGTGGACTGGGGTTCGCTTGCGCGCTTCCACGTGCTCGACACGCGCCAGTACCGTTCTGTGCAGGTCTGCCCGAACCCGCCGACCGCGATGCGCTGCGATTTTGCGAAG
Organism: Gammaproteobacteria bacterium; assembly: GCA_031396515.1. GTDB lineage: Bacteria > Pseudomonadota > Gammaproteobacteria > Steroidobacterales > Steroidobacteraceae > SCUD01. The sequence goes on along the minus strand of JANNKZ010000125.1, from coordinate 4,600 downwards.
GGCAGGAAGCTCCTCTTCGGCGGTGCGGGCGGCGCGAATTTCATCGATCCGCTGGAATCCTCCTGCAAGGCGACGCTCGCGGATCCTGCGCGCACGATGCTCGGCGAGGCCCAGGAACGCTGGCTCGACCAATCGCTTGCGGGCAACGGCGCCGCCTGGAACGTGCTCGCACAGAACGTCATGATGATGACGGTCGCCGAGGGCACGGCAGAATCGCCGCGGCATTACAGCGACGCCTGGGCGGGCTATCCGACGGCGCGTGAGCGGCTGTTCGCCGCGCTCGCGAGGAGCCGCGCTTCGAACCCGATCGTGCTCACCGGCGATATTCATTCTTTCTGGGTCAATGAACTCGCGAATGCCGCGGGACGACCGGTCGCGGTGGAACTCGTCACCTCGTCCATCGCGACCTCGACCTACGACAAGAGCGCGCACCTGCCGCTGAACCCGGGTGCAAAATTCCATGACGGCATGCACAACGGCTATGTACGCTGCGAACTCGGGCGCGATGCGCTGCGGGCTGATATCGTCACGATCGACAATCGCGAAGACCCGCGCAGCGGGCGCAACGTCGCAGCCACGTTCGAAGTGAAATCAGGGGATCCGCATGCGCACCGCGTCGAAACCTAGGTACGTCCACCGCATTGCCCTCTTAGCGGCGTTGTTCGCGGCGACTGTTTCCTTTCCTGCGGCCGCCGCGGAAGAAACGGCGGAGTCGCTCCAGAAGCGCTGCGACGCAAGCGACTGGGCGGCTTGCGGGAGCCTCGCCGCGCGGTACTCCACGGCTAACGGCGTTGCGCAGGACGAAACCAGGGCGACCGAGCTGTACCTGAAAGCCTGCGACGGCGGGGTTCTCATCGCCTGCTCGCTCGCGGCCACGCAGCACTTGCACGGCCGCGGCGTCGCGAAGAATGCGGCCAAGGCCGTCGCGCTCTACACGAAGGCCTGTGACAGCGGTTATGCCAACGGGTGCTACCACCTCGCCCTGCATTACGACGAAGATACGGAACCGGCGAAAGACGACGAGAAGATCGTCGACTTGCTCACGAAAGCCTGCGACGGCGACATTTTCGAGGCCTGCACCCTGCTCGCTTTCCGGTACCAGAAAGGTCAGGGAGTGGTGAAAGACCTGCCCAAGGCCGCCGCGCTCTACCGTGCCGCTTGCGATGCCGGGGCGGCGACGATTCAGGCTTGCCATTGGCTGGCCGTGCTCCACTTGAAGGGCGACGGCGTACCGAAGGACGCGGCGAAGGCCGTCGCGTTGTTTCAGAAGGCCTGCGACGGAAAGTACCACGCGGCCTGCTCGCTGCTCGGGACCTACTACTACCTGGGCAAGGACTTGCCGAAGGATTTGCCGAAGGCGGCGGCGTTCTTCGAACGCGCCTGCAACGGCGACAACGCCAGTGCCTGTCACTTGCTGAGCTTTATGTATAGCGACGGCGACGGCGTCGCGCCGGACAAGATGAAAGGAGCGACGCTCCTCGCCAAGGCCTGCAAGCTGGGCGAACAGAAGGCCTGCGCCACGACGGTTGCCGCGACGCCGACGATTGTGGCTCCGGCCGCGGCGAAGCCTGCCGCCTCCGGCTGCCAGATCGTGAAGGTCGGGCTCGGCGTAGACACGGTCGCGAGCGTTGAGCGCGACATCAAGGCGCGCGGCGGAACGCCGAACACGGGCGGCAGCGGCGGGATCGGCAAGTTCACGATGAGCACACTGTCAGGTGACTACAGCGACGGCGGTCCGGGCGTAGCGGCAGTGATCTACGCTTTCGATGCGACGGGACCTGCCGGGCGGCTGATCGCCGTAACGATCTCACGCCAGGTCGATTTCGGCGCTCTGTACGCCAAGCTCGCGACCGATCGAAAGGCAGCGCTCACCAAAGTGTTCGGTGCGCTCAAGTCGAAATCGGCGACGGAGCACTCGGGTGCGACGGCCGGCTGCACGCTGACGCTGACTGAAAACCCCGATGGTGGCTGGTTCTACGAGGTCTATCGCCTTTCAGAGTAGCGGCGGATTCAGCCCAGCATCTCAGGATACTCATGCCAATTCGGGGCAACCATCGGGGGAGAGCTCGCATGCCACTTCTGCAAATCCGGCGAATTCTGTTCGGCGCCATCACTACAGTCATTCTCTTCTTCTGCATCGCCCCAGCGCAGGTCGGCCTGGCTGCCAGCAGCCGGGATGCCTCGGCGATTGCCGCCCTCGATGCCATTTCCGCCAGCGATTGGCTAAAGCAACCGAGCGGCGCACTGCTCGATCGCGTCATGGCGGCATCCTCGAAGGACGCGCTCGACGCCGCCGCAACCAGGGACGCGCGAGCGCAGGCGCTGGTCGGCACAGCGCTCCTGAGCGGCCTGCATGGCTATGCGAAGAGCGAGGCGGAGGCCGTGAAGTTCTACCGTCTGGCCGCGGGCTCCAACCCGATCGCGCAAAACAACCTGGGTAATCTGCTGCTGACCGGGGTTGCGAATGGCGGGACGGCCGCGCCCGCGGAAGCGGCCGAGATGTTCAGGCGCGCCGCGAAGCAGGGCCATCCGGTCGCACAATACAATCTCGGAACACTCTATGCCGACGGCAATGGCGTCGAAAAGGATGTGGCCAAGGCGATGGAATACCTGGCGCTCGCCGCCGCGCAGGGAAACACGGTCGCCAAGAACTCGCTCGATGTCCTGAAGGCGCAGCAAGCCGCAGAATCGGATGCGGACCGGTGGAAGCGACTGGAAGCGGCAGCGGCCACTGGCGACGCCGACGCGCTTTACGCGCTAGCCCAAGCCTATGAGGAACTCGATGATGGATCGGATGAAGGCTACAGCGTCATTCAGTCGTCCTATCAGGATGCGCTGAAGGCCTATGTCCGCGACGCCGGGGCCGGCAACGTCGCCGCCATGCAGCGAGCTGCCGACATGTTTTACACAGGCGTCGGTACCATGCGCGACGTGAAGCAGGCATTTGAAAACTACCAGCGCGCCGCTGCAGCTGGCGACGCGTGGTCGCAGATGAGGCTGGGCCAGATGTACCAAAAGGGCGAGTCCGTCGCGGCGGACCCGAGTGAAGCGATCCGGCTCTATCAACTCGCGGCACGGCAAGGTCAGGCGGACGCGCGGAGGAAACTTCAGGAGCTCGGCAAGAGCTGGTAGGCGGCGCGGCCCAGGCGCAACCTTCGATCAGCCGCGGACGCACCGCCGGTAAGGAATCTGGTGCCGGCGGAGGGATTCGAACCCCCGACCTGAGGTTTACAAAACCACTGCTCTACCAACTGAGCTACACCGGCATCGGCCGGCATTCTAGCCCGGTCGTGTCCCGCAGGGCCTCACTTCAAGCCGCAGAATGCGCCCACCGTCGCCATTCAGGCTCGCCGCATCCGGCAGCTGCGCCGGCGGTTCCACGTCCACGTCGATCCAGTAGACGGTTCCGATCCGCTCCCGCTCCGCGAGGCTCGGCTCGAAACCGAGCGCCTTCACATCGTCCATGCGTCGCAGTGCGCGTTCGCGTTCGCTGTAGAGGCCGAGCGAGATCGTGACCTGCCGTCCGTCTCCCGGCATCGCGTAGGCGTCGCCGATGCCGAATCGGCGCAGCCGTTCGATCATGGTGTCCGCGGCCGCACGGTCCGCGATGCCGCCGAGCGAAACCCAGTAGCCCCGCCACACCACGCCCTCGCCCGCGCGCTGGCGCGGACGCAAGTCCTTCTCGCGCAGGAGCGTCGAGGCACGCGCCGCGTCGGTCAGGTCGCTGAACGGGCCGAGGCTAAGGCAGTTGCCGGTGACTTCCGCGACGGGACGTGGCGCAGACGGCGCTTCGCGCGCCAGCACCAGCCGTGGCCCCTCGGTCGCTTCAGCGACCGGCGCTTCCCCGGGCAGCCGCACCCAGTGATGCCAGGCATACCAGGCAACGTTGGCGAGCACGATCAGGGCGAGCAGCAGGCGCATCAGCGTGAAATCTAGGCGCTCGCGCCCACCGAAGCCAGCAGTCCTTGCGAAATCATCGAACGGGTCTCACCGTCACTTCGCCCGACAGCACCCGGTGCGGACCTGAGCCCGAGTCCAGCAGCAGCGCGCCGTCCTCGTCCACGCCGCGCGCGACGCCCTCCTCGGCCTGCTCGCCGTGAAGCACGCGCACCGCACGGCCGACGAGCGCATCCGCCTCCCGCCATTCCGGCGCGAAAGCGGCGAATCCGCGTGCGCCGAATTCCTCGAGCGCGAGCGCGAGTTCGGTGACGAGCGCGGCGGCGACGGCACTCCGCCGCGGCGTCGCGCCAAGCATTGCGAGGTCGACCGCCTCGATGCCCTGTGCCCGGAACGATTCGATCGACTGCGGCGGCAGGCGCAGGTTGAGGCCGACACCGACTACCACGTAGGCGGGTCCGGCCGCCTCGCCGCGCAGGTCGATCAGGATGCCGCCCAGCTTGCGGCCTTCGTGGACGATGTCGTTCGGCCATTTGAGCTGCGCACCGGTCACACCCTGCTTCTTCAGCGCGCGCAGCACGGCGACGCCGACCGCGAGCGAGAGCGCGCTGAGGGCGGAGGCGGAATCGCGAAAGCCCCAGTTCACCGACAGGCACACACTGGACGCAAATGGCGCGAGCCAGCGGCGGCCGCGGCGACCTCG
>JANNKZ010000112.1:0-1611 GCA_031396515.1 Gammaproteobacteria bacterium | reverse complement strand
ACGGCCTGCTTCCTGACGCAGCTCAAGGCCGGCGACCACCTGTTGTGCTTCGTCGAGACCTACGGGCCCAGCCTGCAACTGATCAAGGGGCTGCTCGCCCGCTTCGGCGTGTCGCACACGATGCTGTCGATCGAGGACGATGCCGCCATCGAGCGCACGCTCGTCGAGCGCCCGACGAAGCTCGTCTACTTCGAGTCGCCGACCAACCCGGTCACCCGTATCGCCGACATCGCGCGCATCACGAAAATGGCGCAGGCCCACGGTGCGCTGACTGCGCTCGACAACACCTTCGCCGGATTCCACAACCACGGTCAGTTCGGCATCAACCTCTACCTGCACAGCCTGACTAAATACGCCTCCGGGCACGGCGACGTGATGGCGGGCGCCATCATCGGCCGGACGGAGCTGATCAAGCCGATCCGTCGCGAATGCGTCCTGCTCGGCACACTGCTCGATCCGCACGCCGCCTTCCTCGTGATGCGCGGCATGAAGACGTACTACCTGCGTTACGAAGCGCAGGCCGCGAATGCGATGCGCATCGCGCAGTTCCTCGATGCGCACCCCGCGGTCGCGCGCGTGCACTACCCGGGATTGCCGGCGCATCCGCGCCATGAACTCGCGAAAGCGCAGATGCGCGAGTTCGGCTCGATCGTCGCCTTCGACCTCGCGGGCGGCGCCGCGGCCGTGCAGCCGTTCTCGGATGCGCTCGAATTCTTCGCGATCACGCCGAGCGTCGGCTCGGTGGAATCCCTGATGTTGCCGCCACAGATGCTGCGCGGCCGCGGACTGTCGAAGGATCAGCAGGCGATCAGCGGAGTCGGGGAGGGCACGATCCGGCTGTCGATCGGGATCGAGGACGCGGACGATCTGATCGCGGACCTGAACGCCGCACTCGCGAAGACTTGATGGCGGCCTGACCGCCGTGTCGGTCAGCCGGCGCGCGGCACCATCAGCAGGCGGTCGCTGCCGGGAAAAGTCGCAATCCAGCTCTCGCCAGTCTGGCGCAGCAGCGATACCGCGTACTTTCCGCCCTCGAGCGGGCGGAAAGTCTGGCGGAAAATCCCGGTCGAGCCGTCGGCGCCGGTCAGGAACACCTCACGAATGATCTCGCCGGCGTCGTTACGGAAGATCTCGCCGCGTTCCTGGGTCAGCGATCCCGGCTCGACAGCCAGCAGGTAATCGAAGCGCCGCGTCGTCGCGTTCCAGAGGATGACCCCGTCCAGGTGCAGGTGTTCGCCGCCGGACTTCGTGATGAGGGATGCGCTGAACCGCATGTAGCCGCGATTCGGGCCCCAGGAAAATCGCTCGACGAAGGACGTGCCGCCGGACTCGGGGCCGACATCCCGTTCGCCGATCAGCGGTTCGAGCACGGCGAAGGGTGCAGGCGTCTTCGTGGATTCCTCCGCCGCGCGCGCGAGGGGAGCAGTCGCGATCAGGGCGAGCGTGGCGAGCGTCGAAACGATTGCGCCCGTGCGCCCGCCTGCCGATCGAGTCGTGTGCCGCATGTCGGTTTTCCATGTGTTCCGGTGAGCTGTCCCGAAGCTACCGCCCGGCAGGCGGCGGCGCGAGCGAACTGCGACCGGACGGGGTATTGGCGCGTCGAACGACTCA
>JANNKZ010000099.1:0-4938 GCA_031396515.1 Gammaproteobacteria bacterium | reverse complement strand
AGTCGGGTAAAGAACTCGCCATCCTGGACCAGGAAACCGGGGACGCGGTATTCGGCCGCGACCCACAATTTCTCCTCCGGAGAATCCGGCATGGGCCAGCCTTTTTCGACGGGATCGCCATTCGGGGTGATGAAGCTCTCCGAGAATTCGGGATTGGCCACGAAGCCGCCGACCTCGAGCGAGAACCGGTCGCTGACACGCCATTCGGTCTGGAGCTCGATACCCTTCTGCTCGGCTTTACCGCCATTGAAGGTTCCGCGCAGCCACCAGGGATCGTCCTCGGAAACGTCGCCGCTCAGCTGGATGTCCGACCATTCCATGAAGAACAGCGAGACGTTCATCAGCAGGCGGTCGTCGAACCACTGGGTCTTGAAACCCAATTCGTAGTTCTCCATCGTGTCCGGCTTGTAGGTCTCCGGCACCACGCCAGCCGCCGCGGCGCGCAGGCTGTTCTTGCCGCCCAGCCGGAAGCCTTCGCTGTAGAGCGCGTAGAGCATCTTGTCGTCGTCGAACTTGTATTGCGTGGCGAACTTCATGACCAGGTCGCTGTCCGTGCCGGAGCTCGCGGTCGGCTCCGCGAGTTCGCCGCCGTCGAAGACCGGCAGGCCCTTGGGAACCTCGAATGCTTCGATCTCGTGCCGGTCGAACTCGAACCAGCGTGCGCCGCCCGTCACGGACCATTTGTCCGTCAGGTTGAAAGACATTTCTCCGAAAACCGCTTTCTGCCGCACGGTTTTCTCGAACGGGTTGAAATAGTAAATCTCGGTTTCGGCGACCGGGTAATGCGTGTCGTACCCGTAGTAGTAGGCGTAGTACTGGGCGGCCGGCCAGACCGGGGTGGTCGTCAGTCCGGGGACCTCTGCGCCGTACTCCCACCAGTCGTAGACGTCCTCGTAGAAGGCGCCCGCCATCCACTGGAACCGGCTCTCGCCCTGCGACGTCAGCCGGACCTCATAGGCCCAGCGATTCTGCTTCTGGTCGTTGAAGATCGTGCTGCCGAGATAAGAGGTGTTATAGAGGTCTAAACCTGCATAAATCCCATAGTAGGCGGTGCGCCAGTTCTCATAGAGCGTATTGTCCCATTCGTACACGATATCGCGGTCGAAATAGGACGCAGTGACGGACAGCTCGGCGAAGCCGAGATCGCCCTTGATGCTGGCGGAGGTCTGGTACCACTCGTCTTCGCGATGCTCGTCGAAGAAACTGACGATCTTGTAGTCGCCGATTGCGGGATCCGTGAGCCAGTCACCCTTGGATTCGCTGTACTGGGTGACGTAGCTCAGCGACGCTTCCCACTGCGGGTTGATCTGCCAGCGTGCCGCCAGCCGGCCGCCATACAAACTGTAGTCATTCCAGTCTTTCTCGACGACGTCCGCATTGGTGACTTGATCGGCTGGGTCCAATCGGAGGTTTCCGCCCAGCACGTTGTCGACATAACCGCCCTCGTGGGCGTAGAAGCCGACGGCGCGGAGAGCGACGCTGTCGGAGAGTGGAATATTAAGGTAACCGCTGGCGTCGTAGCTCGGTTCGCCGCCCCGTGTCGTGCCCGCCTCGACGTCGACCTGGCTCGAGAATCCCGCAAAATTCGGTTTGTTCGTGACGTAGCGGATCGTGCCCGATTGCGAGCTGGACCCGAACAGCGTGCCCTGCGGGCCGGGCAGCACTTCGATGCGCTCGATGTCGATGAGCTGCAAGTCGACTTGCTGCGCGCTCGACGTCATCGGCTGGTCGTCGAGATAGATGGCGACCTGGCTGTCCGTGTAGTACTCGCCGGTGCCAGTGGATATCCCGCGCATGATTACGTCGTTGCGGCCCGGCAGCGCATTGACCAGGGTGACGCTCGGCAGCGCGCCGACCACGTCGTCCAGGGACTGGAACGCCTGTTTGGCGATGTCTTCGGTCGAGAGAGCGGTCACGCTCTGCGCGACTTGCTGGAGGTTGACTTCACGCCGCGTCGCGGTGACGACGACTTCCTCCAGCCGGTTGCCGGCGGGCGGCGCGCTCTGAGCCGCCGCGTCGATGGCTGGGTAAAGCACGGCCATGACGGCCGCAGCCAATGGGGTCATACGTTCTTTCATGATCGCCCCTTGCACCGGATCGGCTGAGCCTATCTCAGGATTTGCAGTTTTGCCACTTTGTTGCCAAAAAGTCAGTAGACCTCGCCCCGCGACGACTCGAGTACGCCGTCCCGGACGCTGAGGCGATAGCCGATGCCGCCGCTGCCCTTCCACTCGTCGAGGTCGAACCGGCCAGCGGGACCGATGCGGTACACACTTACGTCGAGCAAGGTCAGCGGCTGACCGATCTGGCAGCGGTCCGGGGGTCGCGAAGGCTTCAGGAAGTAGGCGTAAGGCGTCGGATGGTCGGCCGTCGCATGGATTTCGACGCTGCCATCGGCGGGATCGATGTGAATGGCAGTCTCGCGGTCCGCCGCGATTGCGCGAGGTGAGGGCGTCCAGCCGTCCGCCATGAGGCGGGCGAGGAGCGTCATCGTGCGGCCAATCCGGTTGCGCTCCTGCAGGTGCTGGTCGGTCAGGATGCCTTCGAGCCGGGGCAACGAGAGGAAATTGCGCTCCAGCGTCACGTCGGGCGCGAACGGATCCGCCATCGCGACCGCGCTGGTCAGGCTTTCCTTTCCCATCGCCGAGTAAACGAATTCGCCGAGGATCGCCATGCCGGCGCTGGTGCCGCCGATCGGCGCGGGCTTGGCGGCGACGCGATGGATCGCATCCTCGATGGGCGTGTCCTTCCAGTACTTCACGTAGTTCGACTGGTCACCGCCGGCGAAGAAGAGCGCCTCGGCATTCAGGATCGTCGCGACAACATCTGGGTCGGAGGCGGCCTCGCGGCTCGAGAATACGAGCGTCTCCACCGAGTCACAGCGACAAAGCGCAAAGATGTAGTCGTTGTATTCCGCAGCACCAGAGGCGCGCAGCACGACGAAATCGCCGCCGCCGCCGTATTCCCCCATGCGCACGTACTTGAAGTCGACGTCATCGCCGCCGCCCTGGAGGACCCAGAGGCCGCGGGTCGGCGTCACCACGTCCGCGGCGTTGCCCGTCAGGAACCGCTGTACTGACGGACCCGGCGCCCGGACGCTGACGTCGGTTTGGGTGCAGGCGGTGAGAAAGCCGAGCGCGAGAAACGCGGTTCCGCGCATCACCGGTTAGAACCGGTAGAGCACCGACAATGAGATGGAACTGACGTCGACGTCCTCGATCTCCGGTACCTCGTACTCGAGGCGCAGCCCGAAGTTCTCGCCGAAGTTGAAGGTGCCGCCCGCGCCCCAGTACAGGTCCTGACCGTTGGCAGACGACGACTCGGTGCCGACGCCATCCGAGACGGTCAATTCCGCTTCCCAGTCGATGAATCCGGCACGCGCATGCAGGGCAAACGTCTCGCCGATCGGCCAAGATGCGACAACCGAGACATGGCTTCCGGTCGCGCCGAGCGTGACGTCGGTCCCCTCGATCGTTTCTTCGGCATCGCCGGTGTCCAGATAGCCGATTTCGGCCGCGATATGCCGCGTGAACCGGTAGCCGCCGAAAACTTTCCAGCCGGTGGCGGAGTTGTCGAACACCTCGAAGCCGAGATCCGACTCCATGGCGCCCGCGCCGACGTACCAATACTTGTCGGCGGCGGACGCGAGCGGAGCGAAGGCGAGCGTCGCAAGTGCGGTCAGGGCCGTGAACTTCATCGGCATTCTCCCCAGTGAGTTTCCGCAGACTACGGCATAACGTGGAATTAGGCGGGTCTATTCGCTGCGAGTTCATTCCGCTGGCGGCCGCCGACCGGATTGCGATATGAAACCCGCCCTGAAACCCGATGCGCTAGGCGCGGCGGCGTTCGCGCGGCGCTTCTTCCCGCAGCCGCGTCCCGACCCTGACGATCGCGTCGATCACCGGGATCAGTTCGCGGCCGAGCTTCGACAGCGAGTATTCGACCGAGGGCGGGGAGGTCGGCACGACCTCGCGCACGACGACGCCTTTTTCCTCGAGCGCACGCAACCGCGCCGTCAGCATTTTCGGCGAGATGCCCGGGATATCGCGCGCCAGTTCGCCGAAGCGGCGCGGCTCGCCCGACAGCTTCCATATCACGCTCGGGGTCCAGGCGCCGCCGAGCACCGCCATGCAGGCGGCCATCGGGCAGCCGGGCGGCGGTGGGAGCGCCTTGCTCCTGCGGACTTTCAGGGCCATCGCGGCACTCCGTTCGGTTACCGGAAGGGTAGTGGATTCTTGGTGTTTCGTAAAGATAGGTACTATACGAAAGTAAGTACTTGCGGTAACTTCAAGCCGTCATCCACGACGGCACAGGAGTTTCCACATGAAGCTGTTCTATTCGCCCGGCGCCTGCTCGCTCTCGCCCCATATCGTCGCCCAGGAGGCGGGCATTCCGCTCGAACTCGTCCGCGTCGATACGCGGACCAAGACCATCGCGACCGGAGGCGATTTCTGGGCGATCAACCCGAAAGGCTATGTTCCGGCGCTCGAGCTCGACGACGGCCAGGTGCTGACGGAGGGTCCGGCGATCGTCCAGTACCTCGCCGACCTTCGCCCCGAGTCCGCGCTGGCGCCGCCAAACGGCACGGCACTGCGCTACCGTCTCCAGGAAATGTTGAACTACGTGACCTCCGAGATCCATAAGACCTATAGCCCGCTGTTCAATCCGAAGGTATCGGCGGAAGTGCGGGCGGAGCGCGTCGAGTACCTGAAGAAGCGCTATGCCTTCCTCGATCGGCACCTCGCGGTGCACGACTACCTGGTCGATGACCGGTTCACCGCGGCGGATGCCTATCTGTTTGTCGTGACGAACTGGGCGCGCTCGACGAAGGTGGATCTGTCGGAGTTCACGCACCTGCGGGCCTTCCAGAAGCGCATCGCTGCGCGGCCGGCCGTGCAGGCCGCGATGAAGTCGGAGGGGTTAATCCCGGCCGACCAG
>JANNKZ010000004.1:0-10479 GCA_031396515.1 Gammaproteobacteria bacterium | reverse complement strand
CGGCGTCCGGTAGGCCTTGCCGACTCGCTCGAGCGGCTTCTCCCAGATGGATGGCGGATATTCTTCCTTCGGGCGGCCCGGCGGCGCCTTCGGTGTCTCGCCGAACTTGCGATACGACGGTTCCTTTCCAATCGCACCCGCTACCGCGCGCGCGTCCGCGAACCAGTCAGGCAGCGACTCGATCTCGCTCGCTGGCAGTTCAATGATCGGAATCGGAAACGGCAATCGCTCGAGCGGGATCGCGACCGGCGACTGGGAAGGCTCTTCAATCGGCGGCGGTGTCGGCTTCGGCTGCGGCTCCTGGAAGTCCGGCAGCCAGGCCAGGTTTGCCTCCACGAGCGCCGCGGGCGCGAGATCGAATCGCAACATCAGGAGCCACGCGATCAAGACGGCGTGCAGAACCAGCGTGGCCGCGAGTGCCGCCGCCTTGGAACGGTTCATCCCCAGCGGCAACGGCGACCCCCACCCCCGGAACCAGACTGATCGGACCCGGGCCTGCCGCGGTCGTTCAAGAAGCCAGATAATTCTTTACTATCAAATACTTATGAGATCGCCTCGACACCTGCTTTGCCACTGTCCTACACGCGGCGTAGGATCGCGCAGCGGTTCCGGCCACCCGGGCCGCGTCACAACAAGCTCAGGGGGGACTTCTAGTGAATCCATTCAAGCTCATCGGTTGGGCGGCTATCGCCCTGGCGATCGTCGGCGCCTTCGTCGAGATTCCGTACCTTGCGTTGATCCTGCTGCTGCTCGGCCTGGTTGTCGGGATCAGCGTCGCAACCGAAGACAGCGTGCGTGTGATCGTCACCGCGCTGGCGCTGGCCTCGCTGTCCACCGTGTTCCTCCACATCCCGGAGGTCGGCGGCTACATCGCGAAGATCTTCGGCGCTGGCGGAGTCTTCGTGGCGGGTGCCTCGATGACGCTCATCACGCGCAACGTCTGGAACCGCTTCAAGCCCTGAACGAAGTCGCAGGGCGGCTGATAGAACGAAGGCCCGCCGCAAGGCGGGCCTTTTTTTATCGCCGGCTGATGTTGAAGTGCAGTCGCTGGTCCTGGTGCCGGTCGTCGCGTTTCGCGGCGCCGGTTGCGACCAGTACATACAGGATGTTGAGCGCCTGGAGCGCGTCGCGCACGCCAGCGCCGCGGGAACGGGTCGCGAGCTGCTTCGCCGTGACGTCCTGCTTGCCGGCATAGCTCTTGCGAATGCGGTCCACCGCATCGCGGCTCACCAGGTTGAAATAACCGCTCGCCCGCTTGGTGCGCGACGGCGACATCACGACATACGCGCGGCCGCTTTCAAAGATGAAATACGTCTGCCGCTTGCCGACGGCTTCGCCGCAGTATTTCAGGCCCTTCGCGAGACTCCGGATGTTCACGGCCACCCCCGGTTGGAACTCAATCGCGGCAGTGTATGCCCATTCCAAAAAAGGTGTCTGACACCTTTTAGCTGCTAGCCGGGCCAGGTTTCGGCCGCATCCACAGCCAGCCCAGCACCGCGAGCACGAGGATTGCGACGGCGGCCGCCACCCACCGCCACGGCGACGCCTTCTTCGCCGCGCGGCTCTCCCGCCCGCCCGACGTCAGGCAGTCTTCCATCGAATCGTAGGGAATGAATTTTTCCGTGCGCTCGTAGTGCACGGAATCCTTCCCGTGGCACACGCCCGATTGCGATTTCTTGACCCCGGGGTCCGCATCGCCAACGGCCGCGCTCCCGGCACCCGCCAGCAGCAGGCCTGCGATCGCACCGGCAGCGATAAACATCCCCCTCACGCCACAAGCCTACGCCGCGTGCCTGTCTTAATGTGCAAATGCCTGAAGCGCCGTCGGCTCGTCGCCAAAAAACGACGCACGGAGTGAAAAAACCCGCAGCAATTGCGGCGCTTGTAAGCGGATGTGGGCCGCTTCCTACACCCGTTCGGGACTGCCCCCGATGCCGGTTGTGACGCGGGTCAGCGATAAAGGCCCCGCAACGGATTGCGAGGTCACTGTCATGCTTTACTACGCTCTCGCTTTTTTCCTGGTCGCCCTGATCGCGGCCGTCTTCGGCTTTACCGGCATCGCCGCCGGCGCCGCGATGATCGCGAAAATCCTTTTCTTCGTGTTCCTGGCGGTTGCCGCCCTGACCTTCATCGCGAGCCTGGTTCACAGGCGCGCCTGACGGCCACCAACGGCAGAATCCGACATGTTCCTGGTACCCAGTCCGACCCTGCAATCGACGCCGCGATGCAATGCTGCGGCGCCGATTGCAGTTTTAAACGGGTAGCCAGGAGACAAGAATGAACAACAGGAAGGGAATCACGATCGTCGCTGCCATTGCCGCGCTGGCCTTCGCCGGCGGCGCGTACGCGCGGAACAATGACGACAGCGGCATGTACCTCGGCGGCGGCGTCGGCAGCTTCAACGTCGACATCGACGATTTCGACGACGTCCCCGAAACGATCGACGATTACAAGAGCGACGACACCGCGTGGAAAGCGTTCGTCGGCTGGCGCATGAACAAGAACGTCGCGTTCGAGGCCGCCTACGTGAACCTGGGCAGCCCCGAGGACACCATCGCGCCGGATACGACCGCCGAAATCGAGACTGACGGCTTCGCGCCCTACATCGTCGGCACGTTGCCATTCGCCGCCTTCGAGCTCTTCGCCAAGGCCGGCTACCTGATTTACGACACCGAAGCGCGCGTGACCTCGCCCCTCGGATCGGTCGTCGTCGAAGACAGCGGCGACGATTTCACCTGGAGCGCAGGCGTTGGCTTGACCGTGTTCGACGCGTTCAACCTGCGACTGGAGTACGAGATGTTCGACGTCCAGGAAGTGGACGACGCGAACGCTCTCTGGCTCACGGGCGCCTTTCGCTTCTAATTGCCGCAACGGACACCCTAGGAGACATGACCATGTTGAAAGATATCAAGACGACCCTGATCGCCGCCGCGGCGATCGCGCTGCTCGCAGCCTGTAACCAGGCGGAGAGCCCGGCCGAAGTGCGTGAAGACGTGGCGGAGGCCAAGCAGGAAGTACGCGAGGACGTCAAAGACGTCCAGGCCGATGCCTACGAAGACACCGCCATGACCAAGGCCGAAGGCGAACACAAGATCGCGACCGAGCGTTGCGAAGCGCTTGCTGGCGATGAACAGCAGCTTTGCAAGGACCAGGCTGACGCAGCGCTGGAAGCCGCAAAGCAGGCCGCGGATGTGCCCGGAACATGAGTAGTACCGGACCGTCCCGGATTTACAGGAGATTGCACGCATGAACTTCAAGAAAACTCTGGTAGCCACGGTCGCGGGTCTCGCGATGGTGGTGGGCACGGTTGCCTGCTCGGCAACCCGAACCCAGAAATCAGCCGGTGAGCAGATCGACGACAGCGCCCTGACAGCCAGCGTCAAGTCCGCACTGATCGCGGATCCCGTGACGAAGGCCCGTCAGATCGACGTCGAAGTGCGCCGCGGCGTGGTGCAGTTGAACGGCTTCGTGGATTCCGCCGCCGAGAAATCGCAGGCGACCACGGTGGCCACCGGCATTAACGGTGTCATGGAAGTCCAGAACAACCTGGCCGTGAACACCGCAACCGCGACGGTCGGCGAAGTGATCGATGATTCCATTCTGACCGCGAAGGTCAAGGCGAAGCTGATCGAGAGCAGCGATACAAAGGCTCACGAGATCAATGTCGAGACCAAGCTGGGTGTCGTCCACCTGAGCGGGTTCGTCGACACCGCGAACGCCAAGGCCAAGGCGAGCGAACTCGCCAGGTCGGTGTCGGGTGTTAAGGACGTCAAGAACGAGATAAGCGTCAAGACGTCCTGATACAACGGCTGCACGTGCCCCGCAGCCGTGGGCCCGCGTCGGAAGGCGCGGGCCCATTTTTTGCGCGGTTAAAAACAAGTCGCCGGTCAGGCGACTTTCTTCTGCTCGAGTTCCTGCAGCAGCTGCGGGAGCCGCTCGTAGTCGGCGGACTTGTTGAGGAAGTACTGGATGCCGAGGTCTTTCGCGCGGCGCTCGTATTCCGGCAGCACGTAATTGGTGAATACGATGATGGTCGGGCGCTCGGTGCCGAGGCGCTGGACGACGCCGAAGCCGGTGCCGATGCGCAGCTGCAGGTCGAGCACGACGGCGTCCACTTCCCCGGACTTCACGGCCTCGATGGCGGCGGTTTCATCGTCCACTGCGCCGACAATCTCGACGTTATCCAGCAACGCGAGCGTCTCCCGGAGCCGCTCGACCAGAACCTTGGAGTCTTCAACGATCAGGACACGTAACAATTCACCGGCTCCGGAATTATTGTATGAGGCCATTGCGGAGTGCGTAGGAGGTGATGTCGGCATTGGTCTTGAAATTCATCTTCTCGAGTACGCGGCTGCGGTAGGTGCTGACCGTCTTTACGCTGAGGCACAGCTCGCGCGCGATCTCCGAGACCGCGCTGCCGGCGGCCAGCTTGCAGAAGATCTGGAACTCGCGCTCGGACAGCTGCAGGTGGATCGGCTTGCCGTCGCCGCCGCCGTCGATCTCCGAGATCAGCAGCTCCGACATGGTCGGGCTGACGTAGCGCCGGCCCGCCAGGATGGCGTGCACGGCGTTGGTCAGTTCCTCCGGCGCCCCATCCTTGCCCAGGTAGCCATGGGCGCCCATGCGCAGCACGTTGATCGCGTACTGGCGCTCCGGGTAGCCGGACAGGACCAGGATGCGGGTGTCGGGAAAGCCTGAACGGACGTGGCGGAGGATGTCGAGGCCGCTACGGTCCGGCATCCCGATGTCCAGGATCAACAGTTCCCAGTGGTTCTCGCGCAGGCGATCGAGGGTCTGCTGCCCGGTGGCGGCTTCGCCGACCTCGCTGACAGCCCGATCCTCGCTCAACAGCTGCCGGAGGCCCGCGCGGACCACGGCGTGGTCGTCGGCGATCAGGACTTTGGCCATGCCACTGCGCTCATGTGGACTCCATTTAATCGCATTTTCGCCCGTCATGCAGCCTCGTTTTTGGCTTGATTCAAGGGGAATATGTGCCAGTATCATGTGCGAAAACCGGGCGCCGGTAGGAATCCGCCCCCGCTAGATGTGGGACCTGTCCTACGGGCGATTTTCAAGTGGCGAACCGACCGGCGTGGGGGCCATGATTCACGGACGAATGCGCTCGCTCATCAGCTCGCGTCTCGTATACGCGCCGCTATTGCTCGGCGTGGTACTGATCGTCGCCACGTTCCTGGTGGCCGAATCGGGCAACGTGCGCCTGCGCGACGCAACCGGGGTGATCGTCGAATCGCAGCAACGCGAGCTCAACCTCTCGCGCTACCGCCGCTCGTTGTTTCAGGCCGAGAGTTCACAGCGCGGCTTCCTGCTCACGGAAGACCCCCGTTACCTGCGCGAATTCGATCCCGCGATCCGGCGGCTCGAGCCGCTGATCGACGATGTCGCCGCAAGCTTCGCGCGCTCGGGTCTCAACCGCGAACTGAAGGCGCTCGACGAGCTGCGCGGCCTGGCCGGCGTCAAAACCGGGGAAATGCTCGGTTCCCTGCGCCTGTATGGAGAACGCGACCGCAACGCCGCACTGGCGCTGATCGACACCGATATCGGCCAGAAGGCGATGGTGGAAGTGAACGGGCTCATCGAGACCATGCAGTTCGCCGAGGGCGAGCGCCGCACCGAGGCCATCGCCCAATGGTCCCGGGACCTCACGACTTCGCGCGTCCTGCTCGCGATCACCTGCCTCCTGAGCGCGGGATTGATCGTCGCGGTCGGCATGCTGCTGGCGCGCGAGATGGAACGCCGCGAAGCGCGGGCGACGGCACTCGGCGAACAGAACGTGGAGCTCGACCGCATCGTGCAGCAGCGCACGGCGATGCTCTTCGACCTCTCCAGCAACCTCCAGCGCGTGACCGAACGCGAGAAGGCCGCCCTCGCCCGCGAACTGCACGACGAGCTCGGCAGCCTCCTGGTCGCGACCAAAATCGATGTCTCCTGGCTGCGACGCACCCTGGATGACGGAACCGAGAACAGCAAGCTACGGTGGGACCGGGTTCTGCGTTGTCTGGACGATGGATTGAGTCTCAAGCGCCGGGTGATCGAGAGCCTGCGCCCGACCCTGCTGGACAACGTGGGACTGGTGGCGGCGCTGCGCTGGCTGGCGGATGAAACCCTGCGCCGCGTCAACATTGCCTGCGTCGAGGACTACCCGGAAGTCGTGCCGGAGATGTCCTCGGACGCCAGTATCGCGGTCTTCCGCATCGTCCAGGAAAGCCTGGTCAATGTCGTGAAACACGCGAATGCGCGGACCGTCAACATTGCGGTCTGGGCGGACGACAGGGACTTCTCGGTGCGGATCCGTGACGACGGGCTTGGCATCGACAAGGACCGGATTGAGGTCGCGCAGTCCCACGGCCTGCGCGGGATGCGCCACCGCATCGAGTCGCTGGGAGGGGTGCTGCGGGTGCAGTCGTTGGGGTCAGGCGCCGGGACCGAGATTGAATTCAGCCTGCCGCTCGAGCGAGTGCGACAGACCGGCACGTAAGAAGGTATACAAGAAAGTGAAGGGACGAGCTTGAATCCGTTCATTACGGCCGCCCGATTCGCGAGCGTCGCGATGGCCACTCTGATCGTCACGCTCGGTTGCGACCGGGAACCGCCGGCCATGCCCGCGGACGAGCCGCCGACCCAGCCCGCCGACGACCTGCCCTCCTCCATCGTGCCCGCAACAACGGCCCCCGCATCCGGCACCACTGTCCCCGACATGACGAGCTACGAAGTCGCGATCGCGATCGCTGCCGCGAATCGCAAGAAAGCCGAAGCCGACTGTGACACGCGCCCCACCGCAGAGCGCGAAGCCTGCATGACCGATGTCGAGACCGACTGGTCCACGACCCGGTCCGCGCTCGAAGACTTACGCGGGGAACAGCAGTAGTCCTACAGAGCGGCTTTTTCGCCTGAATCATGCTCCCGGTCAGTGACGCGGATGGTCCGTGTCACCTTGACTCAAGGAGCAGAGCCATGAACTGGGACCGCGTCGAAGGGAATTGGAAGAAGCTTTCGGGGACAGTCCGGGAGCAGTGGGGAAAGTTGACGGACGATGACATGGACGTCATCGAAGGCCGACGCGAGACGCTGTCCGGTCGCATCCAGGAAATCTACGGGATTTCGCAAGACGAAGCGGAGCGCCAGATCAAGCGCTTCGAAGAATCGCTGCCGGAAAACGGTTCGAACAAGGAATACGCCGCCGGCGGCAGTCGCACGGGCACGGGCTAGAACCCGTCGCGCGACACGCGCGCACCGTCGCGGTAACAACGACAACGAGGCCTGCAAGGCGCCGCACACCGGCGCCCTGCGAAAGCCGGAGGATTGACGAGATGTCATTTAACGTCCGTTACGATTTACCAACCCTCGGCTACGGCTACGACGCACTCGAGCCCGCGTACACCGCCGAGGCACTCGAACTGCATCACGCGGGCCACCACAAGGCCTACGTCGATGGCGCCAACAAGGCGCTCGACTCGCTTGCCGAAATCCGCGGCCGCGGCGATTTCACGCGGCTGAACCAACTCGAGAAAGACCTCGCATTCAACGTCTCCGGCCACATCCTGCATTCCATTTTCTGGCGCAATCTCGAGCCCAACGACGGCGCCCCGCCAGCTGGCCGACTGGAATCCCGCATTCGTGCGGCATTCGGCGGAACTGATGCGTTCAAACGCCAGTTTTGCGCCGCGGGCGCCGGGCTTCAGGGCTCGGGCTGGGTTGCGCTGTCCTGGGAAGTCTCCCGCGGCACGCTGCAGATCCACCAGATCCACGACCATCAAAGCAATGCCGGAACGGCGTCCATGCCGCTCCTAGTGATGGACATGTGGGAGCACGCGTACTACCTCCAGTACCGCAACCAGCGCGAACGCTGGATCGTGAAGTTCTGGGACCTGATCAACTGGGGCGACGTCGCCCGCCGATTTGACAATGCCGAGTGCTCGGATCTCGCCCTCGATCCCGAGGAGATGCGGGTCACTTCGGTCGTGAGGCTGCGCCAAGTCTGAACCCCCTGATCGGTGCCGGGTCGCAAGTTCGCACTTTCCAATCCCAATCGAAAAGTGCGACAGTGCGTTCCGGCACCGATTTCTTCCGGGGGGAAGCGCATGCGATTCCTGTTCACCGCCTTGATTGCGGCCCTGTTTTTCAGCGCCTGCGGTCAAGATTCCGGGAAGGCTGCGAAAGAAAAAGCCGCTGCCGCCACTGAGGCGGCACGCCTGGAAGCGGAACTGGGCACCGCCGCGGTGCTGTCCCACAGCCTGCCGCTTGCCGAATGCCTGGCTGAACAGACGTCCGCTGCCGATGCCGAGGCCGCGAGCAGCACCTGCCCGACCTTCATCACGCTAGCGCTCGACTCGATGATGCAGGATTGCGCGGCCGCCGGCGGCGAGTTGAAGCCCGCGGAAGAACCGGAAGCCTGGCTGCTTGACGTCGAAGTCGACGGCAAGAACGAAATGCTCGTCGACCTGAACCGCAATTACGTCTGCTACGGCGCGCCTTCCGTCTTCTCCTGCGGAAGCCTCGGCTGCCCGTACTTCCTGTATTCGGCGCGCGGTGCCGGCTGGGTCGAGATCGGTGCGGTCAGTGCCGACGACGCGCCGAAGATCGAGGTGCTGGCCGGTGATGCGGGCGTGCCGGCGCCGCTGCGCGGTGGCTGCCAGGGCGAAAAGCCGTGCAGCGAACTCACGCACTACGAGTGGAACGGAAACATCTACAACCGAGCGTGGATCGAATTCCGCGGCCACGTCGTCGACGTCGTTCCCGGCGGGCACTGGACATTGACCCAGGATGCGGCCGTCCGATCGTCTCCCATGAAGAACGGCGCAGTCATCGACGAGTACGAGGCAGGAACGGCGATGGTCGTGCTGGGGACTGCGCGCGGCAAGCCGTATCAATATGTATCGCCGTGCAACGCCTGCCGGCGCGGGTTTGTCGAGACAGCGGCGCTCAGCAAGTAGTCCCGGCGCAGCGGGTCAAGCCGCCGCGTCCGGCGGCAGTTGCACCTCAAGGCCGACGCTTCTCACTTCGCCGACGTCCGTGATTGCAACAACTCTCAATACAGTCGGCCTCTCGATGACCAGTGAGTTCAGGCAAACCTGCGCCTGAGAAGTGTTGACACGTTCCGTGCCCTTCGGCTGAGGTGCGGTGGGCTCGCGCGCATTGACAAGTTGCTGCAAGTATTCAGGCGTCGCATCCAGTTCCACAAGCGGTTCCGAATCTTTGAGTACCCGGATCTTGATGTTCTTGGGAACCCTTGCCGCCGGTGTCACCAGCATTGCCACCAGACAGAGTTTCGGAATTGTCACAGGAAACTGCTGCACGTACATCTGTCCATTGTAGACACCAATCAGCGATAGCTTGTTACCTACTTCATGGCGGATGTCGTCACAAAAGATTGTCGATAGAAAATGACTCATGCGGGCTGCTGACTCTGCAATGCTTGATCCAGCGTGTTCAGATCAATTTCCAGTGCGCCGGCCAGCCTCCTGCATGTATCCAACCGAAGATCCGCAATTCCGTTCTCGATACGCGCGATGTGCGGTTGCTGTGTGCCGATCGCTTCGGCGAGCTGAGCCTGGGAGAGTCCACGTCTCATCCTTAGCACGCGTAATGTGACTGGCTTCCCCGCGTAGAGGACGCCAGCGGCCCAGCGGCGCGCTTCATTCATCTCCTCCTTCATACGCGGGTTGCGTTCCAGCTTGCTGGTGACCTGCTCCATTGTCAGGTAGCCGGACGGGATCGGCGACTCGTCTCGAACTGGCGAAACGAATTGCAGAACCCTTGTAGGTTCGGTGGAGAAACGCTGTGACCCAGTTGCAACGTGTGTTTCGTGCCTAGAGATCTCCGTAGGCGCGAAGGATTCGTTGAGTAGCCGGGTGGTTGGGGTCATAGTTGAAATCTCTGTGAAGGATGCCGAGAACGAAGTAATTACCCGTGCCGCGCTTCAATGCGTAGATGATTCGGTATGGATGTCCTTGATGCTCCAGTTCCCACAACTTCAATCGCCATAGATCCTTGTCGTCGCGCCAGTACTCTTGCCAGCGGCTCACATGAAAGATCTCGCGCTGGTCAGCGCCGAAGTCATGAACAGTTAGCAGGTCGAGGAGATTCCTGTCGGCTTGTACCGCTTCCAGTAATTGGTGCAAACGCGCCGCAACTTTGGGATCGGTCGCCGAAAGGTCTTCGAGATCCTGCATTGCATCTGCGTGGAAAAGCAGTCGTGGCAACTGTATAACTCTTTAGTTATATTCAGGGCAAGCCTAGAGGTCACATTCTCGACTGGCAATCCGGACTAAAACTGTCATATTTATTATGTAAATCAATAAGTTATGATTACATCCATGCTTTCCTCCCGGGCTATCGTTCGTATCCCCGGCGCAAATCTCGCCGCCGGAGTCACGACCTCCCGCGAGGGCCCGCCTGACATCGATTTGGCGCGCGAACAGCACCGTGCGTACTGCAACGCCCTGGTCGCCTGCGGCCTGA
>JANNKZ010000073.1:0-1726 GCA_031396515.1 Gammaproteobacteria bacterium | reverse complement strand
CGCGACCTGCGCATCCCGCGCGACGTCATGCAGTTCTTCAACTGGCAGACGCGCTTCGACTGCACGCGCACGCAGCGCCTGCTCGAGGGCACCGACATCCGCGTACCGTCGCTCGAGGATTACGCCTGGCGGCTATGGGATTACTGGGAGCGCCACCTCGACCCGGACCTGTCGCTCGACCGCAGCCTCGCCGGCGCGGTGCGCGGCAGGGTCGTGCTGATCACGGGCGGCTCCTCGGGCATCGGCCTCGCAGCGGCCGAGCGCTGCGTCGGCGCTGGCGCGAAAGTGCTGATCGTCGGCCGCGATCCCGAGAAACTTGAGGCAGCGCGCGTCCAGCTCGCCGCGCACGGCGGTGCGGTGTCGGCCTACGCCTGCGATATCGCCGACTATGCGGCCTGCGATGCGTTCGCAAAGCAAGTGCTCGTCGAGCACGGCGGCGTGGACGTCCTCGTGAACAATGCAGGCCGCTCGATCCGCCGCTCGATCGAACTGTCCTACGACCGCTTCCACGACTTCGAGCGCACGATGCAGCTCAACTACTTCGCGGTCGTGCGCCTGACCATGGCGCTGATCCCGTCGCTGATGGAGCGCGGCGGCCACGTCGTCAACATCTCGTCAATCGGCGTGTTGTCGAATGCGCCGCGGTTTTCGGCCTACGTTTCGTCGAAGGCGGCGATGGAAGCTTGGACGCGCTGCGCGGCGTCGGAGTTTGCCGACCGCGGCGTCACGTTCACGATCATCAACATGCCGCTGGTACGAACGCCGATGATTGCGCCGACCAAGATCTACGACCAGGTGCCGGTCGCAACGCCGGAGGAGGCCGCCGACATGGTCGCCGAGGCGATTACCGACCGGCCAAAGCGCATCGCCACCAAGCTCGGCATCGCCGCCGAGATGATGCATCTCGTCGCGCCGCGGATCACCGAAGTCGTCATGAACACCGCCTACCGGATGTTCCCGGATTCCTCCGCCGCAAAGGGCGAGCAGGGCGAGAAGAAGCCGGAGGCGCCGCCGACCCCGGAAGCGGTCATGTTCGCGTCATTGCTGCGCGGCGTGCACTGGTAAGCGCACGGGGCAGCGTCGCTGCGGCGGCTGGATTACAATGCGCGGGAAAAGATGGTGCCCAGGAGAGGACTCGAACCTCCACGCCTCTCGGCACTAATACCTGAAACTAGCGCGTCTACCAATTCCGCCACCTGGGCACAGGTTGCGACCGGGGGGGACCCCGGCGAGAGCGCGCCAATTTACGCAGGCACCCGTTTGATGTCAATTCTGAAAACCCCATGAGCCGCAAGCGACGCTGGCAGGACCAGGACCCGAAATTCCGCGAGGAATCGGCGCGCTACGCCGAGCCCGTGCCGAGCCGCGAACTGCTGCTCAAGACCCTGACCGAAGCGCGCATGCCGCTCGCCGCGGACGCGATAGCCGAGCGCCTTGGCGACGATGCGCCAGCGCTCCGCCAGACGCTCGCGAAGCGCCTCGCCGCGATGGCGCGCGACGGGCAACTCCTGCTGAACCGCGCCAGCGAGTATTGCCTGCTCGACCGCCTCGCGCTGGTGGTCGGCACGGTCCAGGGCCACAAGGACGGCTTCGGCTTCCTGTCGCCGGACGACGGCGGCGACGACCTGTTCCTGCCGTACCGCGAGATGCGCATGCTGATGCACGGCGATCGTGCGGCCGCACGCGTGACCGGGCGCGACGAGCGCGGGCGGTCCGAGGGCGCGGT
>JANNKZ010000062.1:0-3570 GCA_031396515.1 Gammaproteobacteria bacterium | reverse complement strand
CGGATTCGCGGATTTGGAAGGTGGATTGCTTTCCAAATCCGCGAATCCGCGACCCGGCACCATCTGAGGAGATACGGTGGATCCGATTCAGGCGATCATCCTCGCAATCGTGCAGGGGCTGTCGGAGTTCCTCCCGATCTCGAGCTCCGGCCACCTGATTCTGGTGCCGCACTTTGCCGGTTGGCAGGATCAGGGCCTTGCCTTCGACGTCGCCGTGCACGTCGGCACGCTGTTCGCGGTCGTCACGTATTTCCGCCGCCAGTTGTTCGCGATGGCGGTCGCCTGGTTCGGGTCGCTCGCTGGCCGCGGGCTCACGCCCGATGCGCGCCTCGCCTGGTGCGTGCTGCTCGGCACGATCCCTGTTGGCCTCGTGGGACTGCTGTTCTCCGACTGGATCGAGGCCAACCTGCGCAATCCCTTGTTCGTCGCCGGGACGCTGTCCGTGTTCGGCGCGTTGATGTGGCTCGCGGACCGTTTCGGCCGGCAGCAGCGTGACGAGTACTCGGTCGGCTGGCGCGAGGCGCTCCTGATCGGCGGCGCGCAGGCGCTCGCGCTGATGCCCGGCACATCGCGCTCGGGCGTGACCATGACGGTCGGCCGCACGCTCGGCCTCACGCGCGATGCCGCTGCGCGCTTCTCTTTCCTGCTGGCGGTACCCGGCATCGGCATGGCCGGCGCCTACGAGGGGCTGCATCTGCTGCAGACCGGGAACAGCGGCACGGACTGGCCCTTGATCGGGCTCGCCGTCGCCGTGTCGGCGGCGACCGGCTATCTCTGCATCCACTGGCTGTTGAAGGTGATCGGGCGCATCGGGCTCGCGCCGTTCGCGCTCTACCGCTTCGCGCTCGCGGCGCTGATCGTCTACGTCTTCGCCTGAGCCGAGGCGCGCAGCGCCGCCAGCCGGCGGAGCCGCAGCCGCTCGCCGATTTCCACGCCGGCGAGCCCTTCGCGTTCCTCGGGCGTAAGCGCGACGGCGAGCGCCGCATCCTGCGCGCGCCGCAGCAGTTCGGCCTGCGGATACGGCCGGTGGCGCAGCCCGCCACGCCCGCGGTAATCCGCTTCGCAGACAACCAGCAGGTCCCGGAACCGCTGCGGCCGCCGAAAGGCGTCGCAGCCTTCCAGCATCTTCAGGATCGTGCGCGGCCGCAGTTCCACGGCCCGGTGCGCATGGCCGTGCCAGAGCGAGGCGAGTTCCGCGAGCTCGCGATAGTCGACCGGCACGCGCAGGCGTTCGGCGACCGCGCGCACCAGCGGGATGCCGCGCTGCTCATGGCCGATGTGGCGCGGCAGCACGGAGCGCGGCGTCGTGCCCTTGCCGAGATCGTGCATCAGCGCCGCGAAGCGGATGCGCGGCTCCGGCGAGAGATCGGCGGCCGCCTGGAGCACGAGTTCCATGTGCAGCCCGGTGTCGATCTCCGGATGCCACTGCGGCGGCTGCGGCACGCCGTACAGCGCCTCCAGTTCCGGGAAGATGCGCGCGAGCGCGCCGCAATCGTGCAGGACGCGCAGCCACGCCTCCGGCGCCGGCTCGCCAAGCGCACGCTCGGTTTCCTGCCAGACGCGCTCCGGCACGAGCGCGTCGGCCTCGCCCGCGACCGCCATGGCGCGCATGCGCGCGAGCGTCTCGGGCGCCACCGTGAATCCGAGCGGCTGGTAGCGCGCGAGGAAACGCGCGACGCGCAGGATGCGGACCGGATCTTCGTTGAAGGCCTCGGACACGTGCCGCAGGCTCTTCGCCTCGAGATCGCGGCGGCCGTCGTGGGGATCGATCAGGTTGCCGTCGGCGCCGCGCGCCATGGCGTTGATGGTCAGGTCGCGGCGGCGCAGGTCTTCTTCGAGCGTGACGTCCGGCGAGTAACGCAATTCGAAGCCGCGATACCCGGGGCCGGTCTTGCGCTCGGTGCGCGCGAGCGCGTGCTCCTCGTGGGTGTCCGGGTGCAGGAACACCGGGAAGTCGCGGCCGACCTGGCGGAAGCCGGCTTTCAGCATTTCCTCGGGCGTCGAGCCGACCACGACCCAGTCGCGCTCGGCGACCGGCCGGCCGAGCAGCTCGTCGCGAACCGCGCCGCCGACCAGATAGACTTTCATTCAGTCATGTTACGCGATTCCCTGTCACGCCTGATCCGGCTGCTCGCGCTCGCGGCGGCAGGCATCGCCCTGTCCGGATGCTATTACCTGCACCTCGCCTCGGGCCAGCTCGAGATGAATCGCCGGCGCACGCCGATCGAGGACGTGATGGCGCGCGCGGACACGAGCGAGACGCTCAGGCTTCGTCTCGACGTCGCGAACCGCGCGCGCGATTTCGCGACGGCCGCGCTCGGCCTGCCCGACAACGGCAGCTATCGGAGTTACGCGGATCTCGGGCGACCGTACGCGACCTGGAACGTGTTCGCGGCGCCGGAACTCTCCGTGACGCCGAAGCGCTGGTGTTTCCCGGTCGCCGGCTGCGTGGCCTACCGCGGATATTTCGACGAAGAACTCGCGACGCGTGCGGCGAAGAGGCTTGCCGCCCGTGGCTACGACGTACACGTTGGCCCCGCGATCGCCTATTCGACGCTCGGCCACCTGCGCGACCCGGTGCTGAACACCATGCTGGCCTACGGCGATCGCGAACTCGCGGCCTTCATCTTCCATGAGCTTGCGCACCAGCGGGTCTATGCGGCGGGCGACATCGACTTCAGCGAGGCTTTCGCGACGGTGGTCGAGATCGAAGGGCTGCGGCGCTGGCTGGCAGTGGACGGGGGCGGCGGCTCGATCGACGAATTCCTGGCCGCGCGCCGGCGTCAGGACGCAGTCGCGGACGCGATGGTCGAGAGCCGCACACGGCTCGCTGCGATCTACGCCGGCTCGGCGAGCGACGCCGCGAAGCGCGAAGCCAAGGCGGCTGAATTTGCGCGCCTGCGCACGGCGCTCGCGGCCGCCGGACTCGCGCGTGCGGGCGAGCTCAACAACGCGCGCCTGGTCGCCGCCGCCGCCTATCACCGCTGCGTGCCGGCGCTCGCGGCGGAGCTCGCGCGGCTCGCCAACGACCTGCCAGCTTTTTATGCGGCGATGAAGGCGCTCGAACACGACGCGGAATCGCGCCGCCGTCTCTGCCCGCGGGGCTGAGTCGCTTTAACCCGCGTAGTGCGGGAACACCGCGGCGAGCGGCTGCGGCCGGATGCCGAGGCGGGCAAAACCGTCGCTGCGGACCACGCTGTCCTGCGTGAGCGAGCGGTAGTTGTCGGTCGAGAAAGGCTTGCCCGGCACGAAATCGAAAATGGCGGCCTGCATGCGCGAAGCGAAATCCGGCATCCGGATGATCAGGCGACGCAGGCCAAGGCGGTCGCGTGTCATCGCGACGATCTCGCGCAGCGTGAGGACGTCCGGTCCGCCGAGCTCATAGCACTCGCCGGCCGTGCCGTCGTCGACGAGCGCCGCCATGAAGGCGGCCACGACGTCCTCGACCCACACCGGCTGGAAGCGCGCACCGGGGCGCGCCAGCGGGAATGCCAGGGGAATCGTGCGCAGCAGCCGGGAGAACCGGTTCACGAAGGCATCGCGCGGGCCGAAGATCACGGACGGCTGGAA
>JANNKZ010000030.1:0-3154 GCA_031396515.1 Gammaproteobacteria bacterium | reverse complement strand
GCGGCCTTCACGCAGGCGACGCTCACCGATCCCTGGTACCCGATGGCGGAGACCGGCCTGACCGGCTGGGAGGGCATCGAGCCAGCGAATTACTCCGCGCTCGATTCCGCGGGCTACGTCGAGGACGGCGACGACCTGATGATCCCGCGCGGCTACGGCACGTTGCTCGCGCACTATGCGAAGGACGTCGAAGTGCGGCTCAACATGCCGGTCTCGCGCATCCGCTGGAACGCCGCGGGCGTGACAGCGGAGACGCGGAGCGGCACGGTGGGCGCGCGCGTCGCGATCGTCGCACTGCCGTCCACGGTCATCGCGGACGGCGCGGTGATCTTCTCGCCGAACCTGCCGGTGGAAGTGCTGCAGGCGCATCACGACCTGCCGCTCGGACTGCTCGACAAGATCGCGCTGAAGTTCAAGCGCAACGTGTTCCCGTCGGAGCGAGCCGAGTACTTGCAGCTGCGCCGCGCAGACGGGCGCAGCCTGGGCTTCCTGACGCGCCACTGGAACAGCAATGTCGGCATCGCCTTCGCGGGCGGCCGTTACGCACGCGAACTCGAGGGCGCGGGCGAGGCCGGCGCGATCGAGCAGGCGCTCGCGGAACTCGCATCCATGCTGGGCGGCGACGTGCGCAAGCACTTCGACCGCGGTGCGGCGACCGCCTGGGCGGCCGATCCCTGGTCGCGCGGCGCCTATTCGCATTGCCTGCCCGGTCGCTTCGGCGCGCGGGCGGTGCTCACCCGTTCCGTCGGCGCACGCCTCGTATTCGCGGGCGAGCACACGGAGCAAGCGGCCTACGGCACGCTGCACGGCGCGCATCTGTCGGGGATACGCGCGGCCGCCGAGGCCCGACGCCTGTTGGGGAGGGCAGCATGAGCTTTGTCCTGTACGACTATCCGGCCTCCGGCAACGGCTACAAGTGCCGCCTCGTGCTGAAAGCACTCGGCATGCCGTACCAGTACATGCCGGTGGACATCCTGAACGGCGAGACGCGCACGCCGGAATTTCTCGCGATCAACCCGAACGGAAAGATCCCGGTGCTGATGGTGCAGGGCCGCGGGCCGATCGCCGAAAGCCACGCGATCATCGCCTACCTTGCCGAGGGATCGTTCCTGGTGCCGACCGATCCCTACGAACGCGCGCTGATGTGGCAGTGGATGTGCTTCGAGCAGTACCAGCTCGAGCCGGGCGTCGCGACGCTCCGCTTCTGGCTCAAGTACCTGAAGCAGACGCCGGAGGAACTCGGCGAGCGCCACACCGAGCGCTACAAGCGCGGCGCCGACGCGCTTGGCGTGCTCGAGCGCGGCCTCGCGCACCGCCAGTGGATCGCCACCGATGCCGCGTCGCTCGCCGACATCGCGCTCTACGCCTACACGCATGTCGCCGAGGGTGCGGGCTATCGGCTGTCGAACTATCCCGCGATCAGCGCGTGGATCGCCCGCTTCCAGGCGCTGCCGTGGTATGCGCCGATCACCGAACCCTGAGGACGCTGCGATGGCACCCGACGAGACCGCACGCCTGTTGACCCTGCTCGAGCGGATGCGCGACAACCAGGAAGCCGCGCTCGCGATGCAGAAGGAGCAGTTCGAGCTGTTCCGCCGCCAGATGGAACGCACCGAGCGTCTCCAGGATCGGGCCGAGGAACTGCAGGCGCGCGGAATGGGCATCATGACGACCGCCCGGCGGTCCATCGCCTTCGTGCTGCCGGTCGTGATCCTGCTGATCGCCTACCTGACCTGGCTGATTTTCCGGTAGGCACGTGGGGCCGTCGCGCCGCGAAGCATTCCGCTTCTGGCTGAAGCTCGGATTCATTTCGTTCGGCGGTCCTGCCGGGCAGATCGCGATCATGCACCGCGAAGTCGTCGAGCGACGCCGCTGGCTTGCGGACGGCCCGTTCATGCAGGCGCTGAACTGCTGCATGCTGTTGCCGGGCCCCGAAGCGCTGCAGCTCGCGATCTGGATCGGCTGGCGATTGCACGGCGTCATGGGCGGCATCGTCGCCGGACTCTGCTTCATCGGGCCCGCGATGGCGATCCTGATGGGATTGTCCTTCGTCTATGCGCTGCACGGCGACCTGCCGCCGGTCGCTGCTGCGCTCCTCGGCCTGCAGGCGACCGTGATCGCATTGATCGCGCAGGCTTTGCTCAAGCTCGCGCGGCGCGCGCTCGTGCATCCGCTGCACTGGCTGCTGGCGGCGGCGGCATTCATCGTGATGGTCGGTCGCATCGCGCCGTTTCCGCTGTTGCTCGCGCTGGCCGCACTTGTGGGCCTGCTCGTGAATTGCGGCGACAACGCTGGCGGCGAAGCCGCCGCGCCGCGTGAGCGCACGCGGTTTCCGTGGCGCATCCTGGCGAGCGGATTCGTACTGTGGGTGCTGCCTGCGGCCGCGATCCTCGCGTTCGCCGGACACGACACACTGTTCGCAGATATCTATCGCTTCTTCACGACGGCGGCGTTGCTGACTTTCGGCGGCGCTTACGCAATCCTCGCCTGGGTGAGCCAGCAGGTGGTCGAAGTGCAGGCGTGGCTCACGCAGGCTCAGGCGGTCGCAGGACTTGCGCTTGCCGAAACGACGCCGGGACCGCTGATCATCGTCCTGCAGTTCATCGGTTTCATGGCCGGCTGGAACCAGGCCGTGGGTGCGGGTGCGCCGGCCATCGCGACGACGACGGCGCTGCTCGCCGCCTGGGCGACCTTCCTGCCGGCCTTCATCATCATTCTTATCGCCGCGCCCTACGTCGAACGGCTGTCGGCCAATCGCCGCGTCGCGGGCGCGCTCGCCGGCATCACCGCCGCGGTGGTCGGCGTCATCGGCAGCCTGGCGATCGTCTTCGGCCGCGGCGTGCTGTTCCCGGAGGGTTTGTCGTCGCCGGCCTGGGGTGCGGTCGCGATCGCGCTCGCCGCGTTTGTCCTGCTCGAACGGACCCGCGTGGACGTGCTGTGGGTAATCGCGGGCGGCGCGATCGCAGGATTGCTGCTCGGCGTGGCGTGAGCCGGCGCGGCCGTGCTAGCTTGGCGAAAATGAAATACCTGCACACGATGGTCCGCGTCAGCGACCTGGAAAAGTCGCTGCACTTCTATCGCGACCTGCTGGGCCTGCGCGAACTGCGGCGCAAAGACAACGAACGCGGCCGCTTCACGCTGGTGTTCCTGGCCG
>JANNKZ010000541.1:0-5078 GCA_031396515.1 Gammaproteobacteria bacterium | reverse complement strand
GCGCCCGGCGATTACGTCCGGCAGAAATAGGCGGAGCGCACGACCTCAGGTTGCAGCATGGCTCCGCGCGCGCAGCGCCATCAAGCCCTTCACGATGAAGTAGATCGCGAGTCCGTGGAACGCGACGGACATCCAGTCCTGGAGCCACACGAAGATCAGCGCGTCGAACGTGTAGACCGCGAGTCCCGCATAGAAAGCCCAGTCCTGGCCCTTCTGCGCTTCGAACCCGAAATAGAAATAGAGCCCGAGCGCCACCGCGATGACCAGGATCGCCATCGGCAGCGAGAAGAAAATGCTCGCGAGTGTCGTGATGCCAAGTCCGACGACGAAGCTCATGTCGGCGCCCGCATAGAGCAGGACCGTATTGACGAGCGACAGCCCGGCGATCCACCAGAACCAGCGCGCCCCTGCTACGACTTCGGGGTCCGAATGCACTGCACTATTCATCGTTGCCCCCCGACTCCGCGGATAGGCGAGTCGGCGGGACGATATCACAGGGGCCGTCGATCTTGATCCGCCGGTCGCCACCGCGCCAAGAGCATGGCCAGCAAGAACAACGCCTCGATCACGCCGGTCGAGCCGCCGCCACCGCTGCCGGCGCCACCGCCACCCCCGCCGCCACCACCGCCGGACGTGACTTCTTCGACCTGGGTCGTGGAACTGAACCACGACTGCACTCCGCCGGCAATCAGGACAGTCGATGTCGTCGTGGCAAAGAGCTGGGAGCTGCGATGACGGACACAGACCTGGTTGCCGGGCAAAGCCATTGACGGCGCCGAGGTGAAGCTGTTGCCGCAGCCGATGGAATATTCACCGTCGATCACGCCGATCTCGACGGGGCTCTCGAAGCCGGACAGCGTTACCGCGTTCGAAACGATCGTGGCATCTCGCGCAACTCCCGTCTGAAAGTCGAAGTCCAGGCGTTCCGGTGTGCTGTCGCAGCGAGTGAATGGCAAGCTGGCCGACTCGCCGCGCACGGTCACTTCGAGCATGTGCCGGTTGCAGTCCGTGACGGCCGCAGGTGGAATCGCCAGCCGATAGCTTTCGTCCAGCAGCGCCGCCACTGTCGCCAGCGCTTGCGCGGCCTGCGCTTCGTCAGAAGCGGCGAAATAGACGCCGCCGGTGCTCTCGGCGAGCGCCTGCATCCGCACGGTCGTCAGGGAACCCGGATTGCTCGTGCCCCGCTGGATCGCGAAAATCGGCAGCCCGATCGAATTGGCGCCGGCGACGACTTCACTCTGTGATGGGCCGGAAGAAAACTGGGTGGCGCGCCCATCGACCAGGATGATGGCTCTGGGTCCCGGCGGCAGCGCGACCGATGGAAACTCGAATTGTTGAGTCGCGAGGTGTAGCGCCTCGAGAGTATCGCGAAACGCGTCGATCCTCGATTGACCGATGTAGCTCGTGACCGAATCCGTACCCGTGCCCCCATCGATGTAGGTCAGATCTCGCACGCTATTGGACCCATCGGAGAAGACGCGCGCCTGGAACCGGATGGCTCCCGCGTAGTCGCCGACCGCCATCCGGTTGATGAAATCGATCATGGCCGGAACGCCCTGCGTCCCGTTGTCGATCGTGCGAAAGGCAAAGACGACGGAAGTCTTCTGCGCCGAATCCTGATCCGGCGGCAGGCCGAAACCCGAGGTGCCAACCGGCACGCCGTCCAGCCTGACGGCAAAGTCCCCGCCGGCAAGGCCCGCAACGGAGCCATTGGCGTCGGATACCCGGACGTAGGCTTCGATCGGGCCGGAATTCGGCCAGGGCTCGACTCGCAGCTCGACTTCCGCTCGCGCCACACCCGCAATCGCGGTCGCAGCTGCAAGGCCGATCAGGATCCTAATGCGCGCGGATTCGCGCTTGATCGCTTTCATTTCCGTACACCCCGGGTGAAGGCCGTCCCACTCCGCGCAGGTTGCTGGGGCTGAGGATGAGAAGTCCTGATGAATTCCTTATATCTTCTTGATATCGGCCTAATATCGGACCCTAGATGAACGCACCGGCGGATACCCGGTCTCCCGACGCGCTTGCGCAGGGGTTTCGGCTGGGCGAGATCCGGATCGATCCGCTCGCCTGCATCGCTGAAGGTTCCGGCGGGCGCGAAAAGCTCGACCCGAAGGTCATGGACGTACTCGTTCTCCTGGCGCGGCATGCCGGGCAGGTCGTACTGCGAGAGCAACTGTTCGAACAGGTCTGGCCGGGAGTCGTGGTCAGCGAGGACGCGCTTTCCCGGTGCATCCATGAACTTCGCAGGCAACTCGGGCTGGCAGGCGGCGGCGACCAGTACCGGGAACTGATCGAGACGGTGCCGAAGCGCGGCTATCGCCTGAACAGCGCCGTCGAGCCGATTCCGGAGACGCCCGAAGCCGCGCCGGCCAGGTATGCGAAGTGGTGGGCCGGCGGCGCCGTCATCGCGGCTTGCGCGGCGATCGCGCTGCTGGCCGTCTTCGGACAGCGCGATACCAAGACTCAGGTTGGGTCAGCCGTGCCCGCGGAAGCTGCGGCCGCGAATTCGATAGCTGTGCTGCCATTCGTCGACATGAGTGCGGGTCACGACCAGGCCTGGCTGTCGGACGGCATCTCGGAGGAGATTCTCAACCGGCTGTCCAAGCCCGGTGGCCTGCGCGTCATTGCGCGAACGTCCTCGTTTTCCTTCCGTGACCGGCCGGTGGACGTCACCGAGATCGGAACGCGACTCGGTGTCAGTTATGTCCTGGAAGGCAGCCTGCGCAGGTCGGGAGACGAAATCCGGATCACGGCGCAGCTCATTTCGGTATCGAGCAATGCGCATGTCTGGTCGGAAACCTACACGCGCACGCTCGATGACCTGTTCGCCGTTCAGGACGACATTGCGGTTGCGGTCGCCGACGCGCTGCAGGTCCGGCTGGCAGCCGGCGCACCGGGCACCGTCACGGCCGTCAACCCGAAGGCGCACGAAAGCTACCTGAAGGGTCAGTACTTCTTTCGCCGCCGTGCGCCCGGAGACGTTGAGCTGGCGCGGCGGTATTACGAAGAAGCGGTCGCGATCGATCCGGGCTACGCCCGCGCCTGGGCCGCACTGGCCGGCGTGTACTCGTTCCTGGCCTGGCCGACCGAGAAGCCTGACCTTGCGCTGTTGAAACTGGAAGGCGAAACCGCGCGAAAAGCGGTCGCACTCGACCCGACGCTGGCGCTCGCGCACATTCGATTGGCCGGGTACTACTACGAAACGCTGGATTTCAAGAAAGCCGACGAGCACTTTCTGCAGGCCGCAGCCCTGGATCCGGACGACCCCCTGGTGCTCGGCATTACCGGCTACGAAGCGTTCGCGCGTGGCGACACGGAAACTGCCATTAACTCGCTCCGCCGCGCGGTCGCGCGGGATCCGCTGTCGACGGTATCGCACCAGAACCTGGCGGTGTTGCTGATGGCCGACCATCAGCTGGATGAAGCGGCCGCGGAGTATCGACAACTCCTCGAACTCAACCCGGAAGCGGGTTGGGACATCGAAATCGAGATCACACGCATCTACATCCTGCAGGGCCGCTTCGACGAGGCCCGGAAGGAGATCGCGCGAATGCCGCAGGGCAAGTATCGCGATCATGCACTGGCGCTCTTATTCAAGGCGCCGGGCGGCCGCGCAGATGCCGATGCTGCGCTCGCGAGGCTGACTGCGAATCCCGTCGAGATCATGGACGTTGTTCGTTTGGCGGAGATCCATGCATTTCGCGGCGTGAACGACCGGGCTTTTGCGACGCTGCTGGAACGCAAGGAAGCAATGACGCGGGAACTCGGAGCCGCGGCGCCTCCGATTCGAACGTTGACAATGGAAGCGCGCGTGTCGCCGCTGTTGATACCGCTGCACACCGACCCGCGCTGGGAAATGCTGGTCAGCGACTATCCCTGATTCAGTCCTCGACTGGCGTCCAGCGCGCCGAGCGGCGCGAGTTTCGATCGTCCTTGGTCTCGCCCTCGTACGACATCGGCTGCGGCGCCGGCAAGTCCGCGGGCTGCGGATCAAGGGCCCGGATGCAGAGCACGGCAAGTTTCTTGCTGTCCTCTTCCGTGATCGCGCCGAGATAGCCGCCGCAGCGACCGCAGAACACGAAGTCTGCGGTCTCCTGGCCGAAGCGGTAGCGCGTGACCCGCGCCGGATCCGTGTACGTGAATCGGACCGAGCCGGCTGGATCGGAGGTGTAGACCCCGCCGTGCTTCAGGCAGAACGAGCACTGGCAGGCGCGCACCGGCCACTGCGCGGTCGGCACCTCGGTCCGGTACTCGAAGCCGACGGCACCGCAGTGGCACTGGCCGCGATACGCGGTCACTTCTTGATGCTCGACGGCAGCTCCTGGAAATCCGGCGCGTGCGGCATCGCCGCCAGCGCCGCGCGCAGGTCCTCGGGCGGCGCGATCAGTTTGCGCGCGACGAGATCCATCCAGCCGCCTTCGCTCTTGATCCGCGCCGCGACGCGCCCGTCCGCCAGGACCACCTCGTTCACCAACCGGAATCGCGAGCCGTCCGGGGCGAGGCCGCCGAGCGCGAGCGTCACCGTGATCGGCTCATGCAGGCCAACTTCGCGGAAATACTCGAGCTCATCGCGCCGCACCACCGGGCCGATGCGCCGCTTCGCGAACTCAGTCACCGGAAAGCCCGCCTTCTTGAAGAAGCTCATGCGCGAGTCCACGCACTTGTTGAGGTAGGCGAAGTTCGCCATGTGGGCGTTGGCGTCCATGTCCGCCCACCCGGCGATCGTCGCGTGTGCGTGCGGCTCTGCGCTCATGTCCAGCAGTGGAAGTTGAGCTTGTTGCCGTCGAGGTCGCGGAAGTAGGCACCGTAATAGTTGTCGCCGCGGTCGCCGGGCGGACCTTCGTCCGTCCCGCCGAGCGATAGCGCCTTCTTATAGAGCGCATCCACCTGCTCGGGCTTGCCGACGGCGAATGCGACCATCGAGCCGTTGCCGATGGTCGCGGGCTTCTTGTTGTGCGGTTGGGCGAGCGCGAACCCGGGCTTGTCCCGGCCCTGGCTCCAGGCAACGAAGGTTTCGAAGTCCATGACGCGCTTGGCGCCGAGCTCGGTCATCAGCGCGTCGTAGAACGAGAGCG
>JANNKZ010000432.1:0-3640 GCA_031396515.1 Gammaproteobacteria bacterium | reverse complement strand
CGCCATCAGTCTGGAGGCACTTTGGAGCGGCCGCACGCCGGGAATGCTGAACACCACGGCACTCGATCCCGCGTGCGGGCCGCAAGTGCGCCTGGATCCGGCGCCGTTGCCGCGGCCGTTCGTGCTCTCCAATTCTTTCGGCTTCGGCGGGAGCAACTGTGTTCTTGCATTTGGTTCGGAGCGGCGCCCATGAGCGCTGCGGCCGTCCGCGCTTTCGTCGACGGCGTCGCGTTCTGGTCGCCGCGTCTTCCTGGCTGGGATGTCGCATCGGCGGTGCTTGCCGGCGCGATCGCGCCGCCGGGCGAAGAGGCGCGACGTCCGGCGCCGGCGCTGCTGCCGGCCGCAGAGCGTCGACGCGCGCCGGATACCGTTGCGCTCGCGGTCGAGGTCGCATCGCGCGCCTGCGCCGCCGCCGTCGCGGCGCCGGCCGGGCTCGCGAGCGTCTTCGCCACCACGCACGGCGATCTCGCCATCACGGACTATCTCTGCGCGACGCTTCTCGATGCACCACTGCATACGTCGCCGACCCGTTTCCACAATTCGGTCCATAACGCGGCGGCTGGATACTGGTGCATCGCGACCGGATGCCACGCGCCGTACACGACCATCAGCGCGGCGGAACATTCGTTCGGTGCGGGCCTGCTGGAGGCCCTGACGCAGGTTGCGGCGCAATCCAGGCCGGTACTCTTTGTCGCCTATGACGTCGCGGCCAGCGGACCGTTGTCGACGCTCGTCTCCAGCAGCGGCCTGCTGGCCACCGCGCTCGTCCTGTCGCCGCAGCGCGGCGGTGCCACCGTGGCGGAAATGGGCTGGTCAACCGCAAGCCGGAGTCCGCTGCGCGCGTCGGATGCGCTGCCGCAGAATGTTGCCTATGTGGCCGGCAATGCGATGGTGGCCTGCCTGCCGTTGTTCGAGGCGCTGGCCGGGCGCCCGGGTCCGGTCACGCTGGCGGCGGGGCGGCGGCTGGCTTTGCAGTTCGAGATTCGATGATCGCGGCGCGGCCGAGCGCCACGATCGAGCCACCGTGGCTCACGCGAAAGCGATATTGAAGTCCGCCGGCGCTGCTGCCGAGACGCTCGACCTCCACGCGCAGTTCACCCGGCAGTTCGTCGGCGCTCGCCACGAAGAGCTCCACCTCACGCAATGAAACCAGCAGGCCCGGCGCGAGCGATTGTCCTGATGCCCGGGCGACCAGCGCCCCGTGTACGGCCATCGCCTGGGCGCCGTACTCGCAGAGACAGATCGCGGACAGGTTGCCGCTGCGACGCAGCGGATTCCACGGCGCCCGGTGAGTGCGCGTGGTGACCGTCGCCCCGTCGGCGTTCCAGTCCACGACCTCCTCCAGCAGGCACATCGTCCCCGCATGGGGCACCAGCGCGCGGATGTCGATGCCGCCGTTCACCGGCCGCTCGCAGGCTCGCGCGGCAGCGCGAGTGCCAGCAGGAAATTCAGCACGACGCCGAGCGTCACGGTGATGCCGATCGATCGCAATACCGGAATCGAGGAGAATGACAGCAGCGCAAATACCATGAGCGTCGACACGGAGCACACGAGTACGGCGTGAAGCGTGCGCAGGCGCTCATCGCGATCGTTGCCGGTCCGTTCGAAGTACAGCGCATAGTCGATCCCGAGGCCGGCCACCAGCACCAGCGACATCAGGTGGAACAAGTCGAGCGGCACGCCCGAAACGCGCAGCACGGCGACGACGGCGGCGGTCGCGAGCGCCATTGGCGTCACGACGCGCGCAACACGGCGCGCGCTGCGTAGCGCAACGCCCACGATCAGCACGAGGAGAATCGCCGCGACGGCCAGGCAACGGAGAACGCGCTCGCGCTGCGCCGCCGCGAGAGCCGCCGCCTCCTGCTTGAGGTCGATCAAAATCGTGTCCGGGCCGGCGTTCGACGCCCATTGGCGGAGTCGTTCCGCGTCGGCGATCGCGGAGAATGCGATGATCGCCTGTACGCTGCGGCCGCGCGCGTGCAGCAAGCCTTCGAGCAGCGGGCCTTGCTCCGTGCTGCGCAACCGCTCGGGCGTCAACGGCTCGAGCGTACGTGCGCGCTCGACGTCCGCTGCGAAAGGCGCGAAGACGCCGCCGCGAAATGGCAATCCATTCGTCGCCTCGCGGATCGCCGCTTCCAGTCCCTCAGGTGGCGGCAGTTGCGCCTGACGGATCCGCTGGCGCCGGACCGACGGCAGGTACCTGGCGGCGTGTTCGAATCCGCCGATGGCGCCCGTTTCGGCGAGCTCCTGAAGGCCGGTATCCAGCGCTTCCAGTCTCTGCAGCGCGGACTCCGAATTCTCCGCCGTGACGACCGCGAGGAACCGTGGGTCCGGCGCACCGATCTCCGCGCGCAGCGCCGCATCCTCGGCGAGCAGTTCCGGTGGCACCGGCGCCAGGGCGCCGAGATCGTCCTGCCACGCGGCGCCGGGCGCGGCCAGCGCGACAACAAGGCACACGCCCATGATCGCGGCATGAGCGATCGGGGGCAGCCGCGGCAGCGACAGGAATTTTTCTACGCGTTCGAGCGCCGGTGAACGCGCAGGATCGCGGAAGTCTTCGCCGGTCGTGCGGGGCAGCAAGTAGCGCGTCGTGAGGCCCGCGACGGCGAGGCCGGTAATCGAGAAAAGGCCGAGCTGTGCCAGTCCCGTCACGCCCGATGCCAGGAACGCGGCGTAAGCGATGCAGGTCGCCGCCACGCCGGTCGCCAGCGTCGGCCAGAGGTACCGCGCATTCGAGAACGGCGGCAGGCCCGCGCGTTGATGACTGAAGAAATGGATCGGATAGTCCTGCGCGACGCCGATAAGCGTGAATCCGAAAGCGAGCGTGATGCCGTGAACTTCCCCATACACGGCGCCGACCGCGGCCAAGCCGGCCAGTGCCGCACTGGCGAGCGGCAATGGCGCAAGTATCGCCACGCGCCAGCGGCGATAGCTGACGATCAGGATGACCACGAGTCCGACCGTTGCCGCCGTCCCGAGCCAGGCGGTCTCGCGCTGGGTTCGTTCCTTCATCAGAGCCGAGAAACGCCCGGGACCGGTGATTGTCATGCGGATCCGCTCATCCGCGCTCGCCGCCCGGAAAGCCGACGCGAGTGCGTCCAGCGCCCGCTGCTGTCCGTCCGGATCGAAACCCGCGGCCTGGGTCTGCGCGATCAGCAATGCCCGCCGCCCCGCAGCATCGAACCACGCGCCGTCGACGGTGCGCGGCGACCGGCGCGGCACCCAGCGAGATGCGATCGACGCGATTTCCAGCGTCGGGTCCGAGGGGACGAGAGATTCGAGCGCGGGCGCCGCCGGTGATGCGAGGTCTTGTAACCGCTCCTCGAGCGCGGCGCGCAGCTGTGGTGCATCGAGCGAGCGGTCGTCGAAGCTCTGCGTGAGCAGATACCGGTACTCGACCAGCCATGACGGGACATCGCCCGCGCCGTTCGCAATGAGCCGAAATTCCGCATCCGTGCGCAATGCCGCGGCGAGCACATGCGAGATGCGCGCGAGATCCGCGGGCTCGCCGCCCTCGATGGCAATCATGAGCAGCCGTGCGGCCGGTCCTTCGCCGACGCCTTCCAGCACAAGCGCCTGCCCGGGTGTTTCCGGCCGCGGCAAAAACAGTCGCAGATCCGTGCTCAGCCGCAACGAGCCC
>JANNKZ010000399.1:0-1554 GCA_031396515.1 Gammaproteobacteria bacterium | reverse complement strand
GACAGGAATCCGTAGCCGGGATGGATCGCATCCGCGTGCGTCGCGCGCGCGGCGTCGAGCACGGCGGTCGCGTTCAGATAGGACTCGCGCGCCGGTGCCGGACCGATGGCGACGGCTTCGTCGGCGAGCCGCACGTGCAGGGCGTCGCGGTCGGCCTCCGAGTGCACTGCGATCGCGTGCACGCCGAGTCGGCGGCAGGTACGGATGATGCGGCAAGCAATCTCGCCGCGATTCGCGATCAAGAGCCGGCGGATGCTCATTCGCCGGGAATCCAGCGGGGCTTGCGCCGTTCGAGGAAGGCGGTCAGTCCTTCGCGACCCT
The DNA here is from genome assembly GCA_031396515.1 of Gammaproteobacteria bacterium. Classification (GTDB taxonomy): domain Bacteria; phylum Pseudomonadota; class Gammaproteobacteria; order Steroidobacterales; family Steroidobacteraceae; genus SCUD01. The sequence goes on along the minus strand of JANNKZ010000399.1, from coordinate 1,233 downwards.
CGTCGCCCGCCCGGATGCGCGCAATCCAGCGCGCGGTTTCCGCGAGCATGGCGGCATCGGCCGGCTCGTTCCGACCGGTCGCGTGGCGCAGTAGTCGCTTGATCTCGGCCTGCGCGAAGGGACCGCCGGCCTGTAGCGACGCGACGAGCTTGCCGGTAACCGCCTCGAGCGCGCCGTCGTCGGCGACGTCATGCACGAGCCCGATGCGCAGCGCCGTCGCCGCGTCCATGGCTTCGCCCGTCAGGAACCAGCGGTGCGCCTGGCGCGTGCCGATGGCGCGCAACACGTAGGGCGAGATCATGGCCGGGATCAGGCCGAGGCGGACTTCGGACAGCGCGAAGCGCGCGTTGCCGGCCGCGATCGCCATGTCGCAGGCGGCGATGAGCCCGATGGCGCCGCCGTACGCCGCGCCCTGGACCACCGCGACGGTCGGCTGCGGCTGTGCCTCGAGCCGCGCGAGCATCGCGGCGAAGCGGCGGGAATCGGCTTCGTTCGCTTCCTGGGTTGCGGCCCCTGCCGCGCGCATGTCGTTGATGTCGGCGCCGGCGCAGAAGGCGTCGCCTGCGCCCTTCAGCAGCACGATGCGCACCGAGCGGTCCCCGGCGAGCGTGCCGAGCGCGTCGGTGAGACGGCCGACGAGTTCGGCACTGAGCGCATTCTTCTGCGCGGGCCTGTCCAGTGTCAGCGTCGCAACGCCGCGCGTGTCCTGTTCGATTCGGAGCATGGGGTTACATCCGGAACACGCCGTAGGATTCCGCCGCGGGTGAGGGCCCGGTCGCGACCACGTCGAGCGCGAGTCCGAGCACGCGGCGCGTGTCGGCGGGATCGATCACGCCGTCGTCCCACAGGCGCGCACTCGCGTAATAGGGATTCCCCTGGCGTTCGTACTGCTCGCGGATCGCGCCGACGAAAGCCTGCTGCTCCGCCTCCGGCCAGCGGCCGCCCTTCGCCTCGATGCCGTCGCGCTTCACCGTCGCGAGAACGCTCGCGGCCTGCTCGCCACCCATGACCGAAATGCGCGCGTTCGGCCAGGACCACAGGAAGCGGCCGCCATAGGCGCGGCCGCACATCGCGTAGTTGCCGGCGCCGAAGGAGCCGCCGATCACGACCGTAAGCTTCGGCACGGTCGAGCAGGCGACAGCGGTCACCATTTTCGCGCCGTCGCGCGCGATGCCGCCGGCCTCGTAGCGCTTGCCGACCATGAAGCCGGTGATGTTCTGCAGGAACAGCAGC
>JANNKZ010000355.1:0-2702 GCA_031396515.1 Gammaproteobacteria bacterium | reverse complement strand
TCGTTTATTCCGTGCCTGCGGCGGTAATTTCCACGCGGTTTTTCAATGGGGGTCCAATCCCTTTTGGGTTTTTTCCGCCTAATGGGATGCGACCCCTTTAAGGGCTTCGGACGCGGCTTTGAAGCGTGCGCGGAGGGTCGGCAAGAGATCACGCAGCGCCGCGGCATCCTGGCGGCCCGCGGCTTCTTCCATCTTCACCGCGACTGCTTCCATGCGGTTTGCGCCGAGATTCGCGCTCGAACCGACCAGCGTGTGGGCTGCGCGACCGGCAGTCTTCAGGTCCAGGCGACTGAGCGCCGTTTCCAGGTCCTGCAAATTCTTTTCTGCGCTCTCGATGAAACTCTCGACGAGCCCGCGCGCGAGCACGGGATCGTCCATCGTCACTTCGCGAAAGCGCGCCGGGTTCACGTCCGGCCGCTCGACCTGCGTGCGCTCGGTGGGGCGCACGACATGGCGCCCCGTGCGCGTGCCGACCGGCGGCGCATAGCGTTCGAGCATCGCGTCGAGGCGCTCGCGGTCAATCGGCTTCGCGAGCACGTCGTCCATGCCGGCCGCTCGGCATTCTTCAACCTGCTCGCGCATGGCATTCGCGGTGAGTCCCACAATCGGAATGCGACTCCCGCCAGCGCGGATGCGCCTGGTCGCCGTGAGCCCATCCATCACCGGCATCTGCACATCCATCAGCACGAGGTCGGCGCGCGAGTTCTCGAGCGCGGCGATCGCTTCGCTGCCGTCGGCCGCGAGCAGCACGTCGCAACCGGCGCGTTCAAGGAAGAGCTGCGCGACGCGCTGGTTGACCGGGTTGTCCTCGACCAGCAGCACGGTGCGGCCGCGTTGGTGGTGCTCCTCAACGATCACGTCACGCGTCACGATGGCGCGCAGGCGCTGCGTGTACTCCATCGCCTCATGTGCGAGCACGCGTTCGATTGTCGCGAGCAGTTCGCCGCGACGCATCGGCTTGGTCAGGTGCCCCGCGAAGCCAAGCGCGCGCAATTCCTGGCGGCTCGAACGGTCATCGATCGAGCTGTAGAGCACCATCCGAAGTTCCGAAATGCCTTCGGTCGCGCGGATGCGCCGCGCGAGCTCGAGGCCGTCGATGCCCGGCATCCGGTGATCGGTCACGACCGCCTGGAAGCCGCTGCCCGTTTCGGCCGCGCGCTGCAGCACCGAGAGCGCTTCGATCGCGCTTGCCGCCAACTCGACCTCGAAATCGGCGCCGGCGAGAATCTCGCCGATCACGCGGCGGTTGGTGTCATTGTCGTCCACGACCAGGACGCGCCGCCCCTCGGTGACGGCAGCACGCGGCGCTTCGGATTCGATCGCGCGCGCGACCGTCGCGAGCCGCGCCGTGAACCAGAAGGCCGAGCCCTTGCCGGGCGCGCTCGTCGCACCGACGTCGCCGCCCATCAATTCCGCGAGCCGCTTGACGATCGACAATCCGAGCCCCGTGCCGCCGTACTGCCGCGCGGTCGAGGCGTCCGCCTGCATGAACGGCTGGAACAGCCGCTGCAGCGAATCAGGCGCAATGCCGATGCCGGTGTCGCGTACTTCGAAGCGCACGAGGTCCGGCGCGCCGTCGCGCGCCACGCGGATCGCGACCTCACCATTCTTGGTGAACTTGATGGCGTTCGACACGAGATTCGACAGCGCCTGGCGGATGCGGCTGGGATCGCCGAGCACGCGCTCGGGCAGATCCTGGGCGACGTCCACGACGAGCTCCAGCTGCTTCGCTGCCGCCTGCACCGCGAGCGAAGTCGCGACTTCCTCGACATGGGCGCGGAGATCGAGTTCGATGTTCTCGAGTTCGAGCTTGCCGGCCTCGATCTTCGAGTAGTCGAGCAGGTCGTTGATGACGACCAGCAGCGCCTCCGCGCTCGAACGAATCACGCCCGCGTATTCGCGCTGGCGGCGGTCGAGGTCGGTGTCGAGCAGGAGCTGGGTCATGCCGATCACGCCATTCATCGGCGTGCGGATCTCATGACTCACGTTCGACAGGAACTCGCTCCGGGCCTTGCCCGCGGACTCGGCGGCGGCGAGGGCCTCGGCGAGTTCCCGCTCGAGGTCCGCGATGCGCTGGTCACGAAAATCGCTCAAAAACAGGCCCCACCGCGAGGTCGGTCACATTCCCGGGGCGCGCTGGGCCCTACTATTCCACGCAACATAATGAGCAACATGACCGCAGATTCTAGCGCACGCCAGCGACTCCTGATCGTCGAGGACGACGTGCACATGGCCTATCTTCTCGGTTACCTGGCCGAGAAGGAGCGCTTCGACGTCGAGACCATCGCCGACGGGCGCAAGGCGGTCGAGCGCATTGAGACTGGCCCGGCCGCCGATCTCGTGCTGCTCGACGTGATGCTGCCGTATCTCGACGGCTTCGAGCTGCTCGAGAAGCTGCGCGCCAATCCCGCCTGGAAGCAAGTGCCGGTGATCATCCTGACTTCGCGCACGCGCGAGCACGATGCGGTGCGCGCGCTTGGGCTCGGCGCCGACGACTACCTGACCAAGCCCTTCAGCCCGGCGGAGCTCGTCGCCCGCATCCGGCGGCGGCTGCCCCGGCCGGCGGGCGCATGACGCGCCGACTCAAGAGGGGTCGCATCCCTTTTGGCGTTTTTCTGCCTAAAAGGATGCGACCCCTCTTAGTGGTGCTTGCGGCGGCGGTCGGTCTGCTGATGTTCTGGCTGGCACAGGCGTGTGACGAG
>JANNKZ010000345.1:0-1859 GCA_031396515.1 Gammaproteobacteria bacterium | reverse complement strand
CGAGGCGTGCGAGCCAGCACTCGCGCCAGTCGCCGCGAACCGGCGGCGACGGGGGCCGCGCCTGCAGGCCGGTAAAGGTGGTTGCCCAGCCGAGCACGTCGATCGCCTGGACACATCCACCGATGTAGTGCACGTCGTCGGCGTAACGGTCGTCCGTGGAACACAACGTGATCACTGCACCGAGTGCCGGTGGCCGGTGTGAAGCCACCTGCAGCGCGTTGAATCCGCCCCAGGAGATGCCGAACATTCCCACGTTGCCGTTCGACCAGGGCTGCTTCGACAGCCAGTCGATCACGACCTCGCCGTCGTCATGCTCGATGTCTGAATACTCGTGGGGAATGAGCCGGCCCTCGCTGTTGCCCGTGCCGCGGATGTCGACCGCGGCGACCACGTAGCCGCGCTGGACGAAATAAGAGTAGAGGCCGTAGTTGCGGCTGCGCGCTTCATGCTTGCGATAGGGCAGGTATTCGAGCAGCGCGGGCAGTTTTTCCTTCGGCACGCCCGTCCCGTCGGGCATATAGAGGTCGGCCGAGAGCCGCACGCCGTCCGGCATCGTGATCCAGGCTTCCTGGATGCGAATCCCGTCAGCGGCGGAGGCGCCGGCGGCAATCAGGCAGGTCCATAGAAGGAGAAAGAGGCGGGGCACAGCCGGAGCCTAAACGGAAATGCAGCGTTTCGACAAATACCGATTAAAATTGTTTATAAAACAACGTGTTGCAGGATATTAAATACTCATTCCAAAAACTAAACGGTCATTGAGTTGGCAATCCTGCCGCAGTAAAATGCCGCCATGGCAGCAAATCCCGAAAACATCAGCGAATTGCGACCGAGCGGCTCGAAGCTCGACCTGATCCAGGCAACCGTCGCCGCCATTTCCCAGCACGGCCTGTCGGGGGTCACCTCCGCCAAGATCGCCGGCGCCGCCGGGCACACGGCGGCATCCATCAATTTCCATTTCGGCAGCAAGGAAGCGCTGCTGCTCGCCACGCTGCGGGAAGTGTCGGAGGAGTTCGCCGGCGCCATGTCAGGCGTGATGGAGGAGGCGGGCGACGACGACCTGCGGGCGCTGCTCGGCATCGTGGACGCGAGCCTCGGCCGCGGACTGTCGGACTCGCACAAGATCGCCGTCTGGTACGCCTTCCTGGCCGAGTCCAAGGCGCGCGGCGACTACCAGCGCATCTGCGGCGAGCGCGATACGGCGTGGAGCCGGATGGTTATAGACCTCTGCAAGCGGCTCATCTCCGCGCGCGGCAACGGTTTGTGGCCGGACGCCGAAGCGGTCGCGCAGGGCCTGATGGGACTCATCGACCAGCAGTGGCAGGGCATCCTGTTCGAGGGCGACGACTTCGACCGCGAAGCCGCGCGCCGGCAGTGCCGCGCGTATCTCTGCAGCGTGTTCCCGTGGCTCGCGCCGCGCATCGAGTCGCAGTCGCCCCTGCGCAGGGACCCGCCCGCGCCGGTCGCGGCGGCAGACACCCGGCTCCGCTACACGCTGCCCGCCTGGGCGTACCACAGCGAGGAATTCCACGCGCTCGAGCGCGAACACCTGTTCGAGCCCTCCTGGCAGATCGCCTGCCACGTCAGCGAAGTGCCCGGGGCCGGGGATTTCGTCTCATTCGAGTTCTTCGGCCGGCGCGGATTCGTGGTGCGGGACGGCGAGGGGACGCTGCGGGCCTTTCATAATGTCTGCGCGCACCGCGCGCACGCAGTCGTCTCGGGCGAGCGCGGCAAGTGCGGCAAATTCCTGACCTGCCTGTACCACGGCTGGACCTATCACCTGGACGGGCGCAACCGCAGCATCAGCGCGCCCGATACCTTCCCGAAATTCGACCGCTCGAAGTACGGCCTGAAGCCGATCG
>JANNKZ010000319.1:0-12076 GCA_031396515.1 Gammaproteobacteria bacterium | reverse complement strand
TTCCAGTCCCGCGCTCCACCCGCACTCCTCTGAAATAGCGCAATGACCGCATGGCCGCGCCTTGGCGCGTCCGTGCCCGTTGACTTCAGAGGAGGTTCTTCTCATGACGACCTTGATACACGCTGCGGCGTCGCTGACGCTCGCGAGCGTCTGGTTGCCCTCACTCGCTCGCGCCGACGACAGCGTCGCGGCACTCCGCGCCGAACTCGATGCATTGCGCGCCGACTACGCCGCGCGCCTCGGCGCGCTGGAGGCGCGGATCGCGGAACTCGACACCGCGACCGCCGCGCCCGAGCCCGCGCTCGCTGACGCCGCGGTGCCGGCGCCCGCGGAGTCGGGCTCGTCACCCTCCGCATTCAATCCCGCCATCTCTTTGATTCTCGGCGGGCGCTTCAGCGACATCTCGAAGGATCCGGGTAGCTGGCGCATCGCCGGCTTCATGCCGAGCGGCGGGGAGGTCGGCCCCGGCGATCGCAGCTTCAACCTCGGCGAATCCGAGCTGGTGCTGAGCGCGAACGTGGACCCGTACTTCTCGGCAACGCTGATCGCGGCGATCACTCCCGAGGATGAGATCGAAGTCGAGGAGGCATTCTTTCAGACGATTGCCCTGCCTGTAGGCCTCACCGTGCGGGGTGGCCGCTTCCTTTCCGGGCTCGGGTACGTGAATGAGCAGCACGTCCACTATTGGGATTTTGTGGACCAGCCGCTGGTGTACCAGGCGTTCTTCGGCAATCAGCGCAGCCAGGACGGCCTGCAGGTGAAATGGCTCACGCCGACCGATCTCTTCCTGGAGCTCGGCGCGGAGACTGGCAACGGCGACGCATTCCCGGGCACGCGCAGGAGCGGCAACGGCCTGAACGGCACCACGCTCTTCGCGCATATGGGCGGCGACCTCGGCGATTCGACCAGCTGGCGCGTCGGTGCGTCCTGGCTGCAGCTCGATGCCGAGGATCGTAGCTACGAGGACGTGGACGAATTCGACCAGCCCGTCATCAATTCATTCACGGGCGATTCGGAAACCTGGGGCGTGGATGCGGTCGTCAAATGGACGCCGTACGGCGGCACCCGGCGCCGGCATCTCAAGCTCCAGGGCGAATATTTCCACCGCAAGGAGAACGGACAGCTCGCCTTCGACGTCGAGGGCCCGGGCTTGAGCGATTCGTTCCGCAGCCAGCAATCCGGCTGGTACCTGCAAAGTGTCTATCAGTTCCTGCCGCGCTGGCGCGCAGGCCTGCGTTACGACTCGCTCGATTCCGGCACGCCGGACATCGGGCTCGTGGAATCCGGCGCGCTCCCACCGGAAGCCTTCCCGGCGCTGCTCGCTGGCAGTCCGGAGCGGGTTTCGCTGATGTTCGACTGGAACCCGACCGAGTTCTCGCGGCTGCGCGCGCAGTACGCCTGGGACGAGGCGCGCGACGACGGCGAGCGCGACGGCCAGTTCTTCCTGCAATACATCTACGGCATCGGCGCGCACGGCGCCCACAAATACTAGGAGCCGCCACCATGAAGACTTTTTTTCGCGGCGTCCTCGCGACACTCGTGCTCGCCGTGGCCATCCCCGCTCACGCGGAAGTGAAGATCCTCGCAACGACGGCCGACTGGGGCGCGCTCGCAGCCGAGCTCGGCGGCGATCGCGTGGACGTGTACACGGCGAGCGGCGCGCTGCAGGACGTGCACCGTGTGGAGGCGAAGCCGAGCCTGGTCGCGCGCGCGCGTACGGCGGCCCTCCTGATTGTCAACGGCGCCGAGCTCGAGATCGGCTGGTTGCCGGTGCTGATCCGGGAATCCGGCAACAAGCGCATCCAGCCCGGCGCCACCGGCTACTTCGAAGCGGCCGCACAGGTACCGTTGCTGGAGAAGCCCGTAAAGCTCGACCGCGCGATGGGCGACATCCACTCGCAGGGCAATCCGCATCTGCAATTGAATCCGCGGAACATCCTGCCGGTCGCACAGGCGCTTACGGCGCGACTCGCGGCGCTTGATTCCCCGAACGCCGCTTTCTATCAGCAGCGTGGGGCGGACTTCGCGAAGCGCTGGACCGAGGCGATCGCGCGCTGGGAAAGCCGGGCGGCGCCGCTCAAGGGCGTGCCCGTGGTCGTGATGCATCGCGACCAGACGTATCTCTGCAGCTGGCTCGGCCTCAGGGAGGTCGCGGCCATCGAGCCGAAGCCCGGTGTGCCACCGAGCGCCGGTCACCTGAGTCAACTCGTGACGAAGCTTGCGGCTACCCCGGCGCGCATGATCCTGCGCAACGCCTACAACGACCCGAAAGCGGCGGACTGGCTCGCCAAGCGGACCGACACGCCGGTCGTGCTGCTGCCGTTCTCGGTTGGCGGAACCGATGGCGCGAAGGATCTCTTCGGCCTTTTCGACGACACCCTCAATCGCCTGCTGGCAGTGCCCCGATGAATCTCTTCGCGATGGATCTCAGCATCCTCTGGCCGGCGCTGGTCGCCGGCATTCTGGTCGCGATCTCGCACGTGCCGCTCGGGCAGCAGGTGCTGTCGCGCGGCATCGTCTTCATCGATCTCGCGATCGCGCAGGTAGCCGGGCTCGGCGTGATCGCGGCAAGCGGTTTTGGGTTGCCGATCGAAGGCTGGGGCGCGCAGGCGGCGGCGGGCACGGCAGCGCTCGCCGGCGCGCTGCTCCTCACCTGGACCGAGCGCAAGCGGCCGGAGGTGCAGGAAGCGCTTATCGGCATCCTGTTCGTGCTCGCCTCGACCGCGCAGATCCTGGTGCTCGCGAACGATCCGCACGGCGGCGAGAACCTCAAGGACCTGCTCGCCGGGCAGATCCTCTGGGTGTCCACCGAGCAACTCGTGCGCACCGCGGTGCTGACGGGAATCTTCGCCGTCGTGTGGTTCCTCTGGCGCGAGCGGATCGGCCGGATCGGTTTCTACGTGCTGTTCGCGGTGGTGGTCACGGCTTCCGTGCAGCTCGTCGGCGTGTATCTCGTATTCACCACGCTGATCGTGCCGGCGGTCGCGACTTATCGGAATGCGGCCAACCGACAGCTCGCGCTCGGCTATGGGCTGGCGCTCGGGAGTTATCTGGCAGGGCTTGCCGTCTCGGTCGTCACCGACCTGCCGTCCAGCGCGGTGATCGTCTGGACCATGGCCGTGCTCGGTCTTTTCGTGCATCTGGTCACAAAGGCGGCTCCCAAACCTGCGGTGTGATCTGCACGCTCGCGCCATTCGAGGCATAGAATAGTCCCGGCCCGCCTATCGGCCCGCGCCAAGGAGTGCCGGGATGAAGGGAATCATCTTCAACCTCCTCGAAGAGGTCGTGAACAAGCAGCTCGGCGAGGACGCCTGGGATGCAATCCTCGAAGGCGGAGCCGCCGAAGGCGCGTACACGTCGCTCGGCAATTACCACGACGAAGAGTTTGCCAGGCTGATCGGCGCCTTGTCGGAGCGAACCGGCCGGAACTGCCGCGAGGCATTGAAGTGGTTCGGGCATTGCTCGATGCCTTATCTCGCGCAGCGTTACCCGGAACTCTTTTCTTCGCACAAGAGTTTGCGCTCGTTCCTGCTGTCGCTGAACGATGTCATTCACGCCGAGGTGCGCAAACTCTATCCCGGCGCTGACGTGCCAATCTTCGAGTTCGAAACGCCTGCGGGTGCCGCCGCGCACGACACGCTTCTCATCCACTACCGCTCGAAGCGCCGCCTGTGCCAGCTCGCCGAGGGCTTTATCGTCGGCGCCGCCGATCATTACAAGGAACGCGTCGTCGTGACGCAGCCGAACTGCATGCTGGACGGCGCGGTTGCCTGTCAGATCCACTGCCTTTTCGAGCGGCGCGTCTGAGATGAACGACGAGACGCAGACCGAAGGCGACCGCTGGAGAAAGCGCTACGAGCGCGAGCGCAAGGCGCGCCAGCAGGCGGAGGAGATTGCCGAGCGCTTCACGCGCGATGCCCTGCACGATCCGCTGACCGGCCTTGCCAACCGCGCGCTCTTTCTCGATCGGCTGCAGCACGCACTGAATGCGACCGGCCGTCACCGCATGCCGCTCGCCACACTCGTGATGGACCTCGACGGCTTCAAGGAGATCAACGACAGCTTTGGCCATGCGGTCGGCGACGAACTGCTGTGCGCGGTTGGGAAACGACTGGTCGAGGCCGTGCGCTCGAACGACACGGTGGCGCGCCTCGGCGGCGACGAGTTCGCGATCGTGGTCGAGGACGTGGACGAAGCCGGCCGCGAGCTCGTCATCGAGCGCATCAAGCGGGCGCTCGAAACGCCTTTCCTGATCCACGGCCAGCCGCGCCAGGTGGGCGGCAGCATCGGCCTGGTGCTGAGCCGCGGCAACATCGACACGCCGAGCGACATGCTGCGCCGCGCCGACATGGCGATGTACGCGGCGAAGCGCGAGGGCAAGGTCGGGCATGCCGTGTTCGAAACGGGCATGCACACGGCGATGGTGTTCCGCCTGGAAATGAAATCGGCGTTGCAGCGCGCGTTGCAGGAGCGCGAGTTCGTTCTGCACTACCAGCCGGTGGTCGAACTGCCGAGCGGACGCATGACCGGCATGGAGGCGCTGGTGCGCTGGAACCGGCCGGACGGCGGCCTGGTCGCGCCCGGGGAATTCATCCCGCTCGCCGAGGAGACCGGCACAATCGTGCCGCTCGGCTGGTGGGTGCTGGACGAAGCCTGCCGCGAGTTCAGCCGCTGGCGTGAAAAGCACCCGGAGCTGACGCTGAACGTGAACCTGTCGCCGCGGCAGCTCCACGATACCCAGGCGACGGCCAGGGTGCTGGATGCACTGAGCGCCTCCGGCCTGCCCGCTGACTGCCTGGTGCTGGAGCTGACCGAGAGCTCCATCATGCAGGACGTGGCATCGTCGCTGGTCGCGATGGAGAAGCTGACTTCGCTCGGCGTGCGCATGAGCATCGACGATTTCGGCACCGGCTACTCGTCCCTGAGCTACCTGCAGAAGCTGCCAGTGTCGGTGCTGAAGATCGACAAGTCGTTCGTGGACCAGGTTGCGGAGAACAAGCAGGGCGCCGCGCTCGTGCGCGCCATCATCGGGGTCGGCGCGGCGCTCGAGCTCCTGGTCGTGGCGGAAGGCGTCGAGCGCGTCGAGCAGGTCGGCCGGCTGCAGGCGCTCAACTGCCGGTTCGCGCAGGGCTTCTATTTCAGCCGCCCGCTCGACACGGCGGCGATGAACGACTATCTCCTGAAGCCTTAGCGCCCCGCTTGCCCCGCCTGGGTTCAGGGCTCGGGACTGTCGATGTCCAGTTCACCGCGCTTGATTTTTTTTCTTGCCGCGGCGGCCAATTTTTCGTATTTGACGCGAAAACGCTCGAGCTCGTCGTCGTCGAGCTCCTCGAGATTCATCAGCGCATTGTGACCCTTCGTCACCCGGATCAGCTCGTCGAGCTTGATCTGGATCGCCGCGGTATCGCGGTTCTGCGTGTTCTGGATCAGGAACACCATCAGGAAGGTCACGATCGTCGTTCCGGTGTTGACGAGCAGTTGCCAGGTTTCGCTGAAGCCGAAGGACGGCCCCGTGACCAGCCAGACCACGATCAGGCCGGCGGCGAGGAGGAATGCCGACGGACGCCCGCTGAGACGGGCGGTGAACTTGGCAAAGCGCGCGAATGTGGATGGTTTTTTCATGGATACTTTCCCGCAGCGTTCAACATGGATCGGAGGCTGATTTCGAGATCGTCCTGGGTCGTCGCCCAGGAACTGATGCTGATCCGCATCGCCTCGCGCCCGTGCCAGCGCGTTCCGCCGCACCAGCAGTCTCCCGACGCCTGCAAGGCTGCGACGACCGCCTTCGTGCGCGCATCGTCGCCGAAGGCCACGACGATCTGGTTGAGCACGACGTCGTTCAGCACCTCGATGCCGGCGAGTGCAAGTTGTCCGGAAAGCCACAATGCCTGCTCGCAATGCCGATCGACCAGTCCGGCGAGGCCACTGCGGCCAAGCTGGCGCAGCGCGGCCCAGACGTCGAGACCGCGCGCGCGGCGGGAGCTGTCGGGCGTGATGTCGATGGCATCGCGATTCCGGCCGAGCAGCAGGTAATCGCCGCCGATGGACATGGCGGCGCGCAGCGCCGCGGCATGGCGCACGAACGCGACACCGCAGTCATAGGGCACGTTCAGCCACTTGTGCGCATCGGTCGCCCAGGAGTCCGCCTGCTCGAAGCCGGCCATCAAGTGGGCGCGGCGCGGCGATGCCCAGGCCCACAACCCGAATGCGCCGTCCACGTGCACCCAGGCGCCGGCCTCGTGTGCACGTGCGACGATCTCGCCCGCGGGATCGAAAGCGCCGGAATTCACGTTGCCGGCCTGAATGCAGACGATTGCTGGCCCGCGAATCGCGGGCAGCTTTTCCGGAATCATCCTTCCCTGCGAGTCGACCGCCACGCGGCGTATGTGCGCACGACCGAATCCGAGCAGCGACAACACCTTGTAGATCGACGAGTGCGCCTCCTCGCCGAGGATCACCTCGAGCGCGGGCGATGCGTGCATGCCGCGTTCCGCGACGTCCCATCCGGCGCGGCGCAGGATCTCGTGCCGGGCCGCGGCGAGGCAAGTAAAGTTCGCCATCGTCGCACCGGTCACGAACGTGCCCTCGGACCCCGCCGGCATCCCGAAGAGTTCGTTCAACCAGCGCAGCGCGGTCTCTTCGAACAGCGCCGCGGCGGGAGAACTCGTTCGGCTGAAGCAGTTCTGGTCCCAGGCCGTCGCGAGGCAATGTGCTGCCGCCGATGCCGGCAACGCGCCGCCGGTCACGAAACCGAAGTAGCGGCCGCCGGCGGTCGCGACGGTCGCGGGCGAGCCGAATTCGTCGATGAAGGCGAGTACCTCGGCGGGCGCCGCCGATTCCGGCGGCAGCGCGATGCGAAGTGCATTCTCGAGGCGTTGAACAGCGGCCTGATCCGGAAAGACCGGCCGCGTGGCGAGCGTGTCGAGATAAAGTTGTCCGCGCCCGGCGGCGTCAATCAAAGGTGCTTTTGAACTCACTCGACCGGGCGCGCCCATTATGAGCCCGTCGATTGCCTGCGCAACCGCTGCTCCCGCTTCTGCTCATACATGGCCGCGTCCGCCCGCGACAGCAGCTCCTCCAGACTCGTGTCAGATGTCGAGGGGAGTTCCTCGATGCCGTAACTCATGGACAGCCGATAGGGCTTTCCGCTCAAGCGGTTGAATTCGTCGATTTGCGCCTGCAGGCGCGCTGCGCCCGCATTCGTGGGCTCGATCCCGTCCACCAGCTCGACGATCGCAAACTCGTCGCCGCCGACCCGGCCGATGACGTCGGTCTCGCGGAATACGCGTGTCAGTACGCTGGCCGCGTCCACCAGCAGTTCGTCGCCCATGCGGTGCCCGTGCGTGTCGTTCACGACCTTGAGCCCGTCCACGTCGATGAACATCAGCAGGCAGCGCACGCGCGCGCGTCGCGCAAGCCGCCAGGCGTGGTCGGCGAGCAGGAGGAACCCGCGCCGGTTGCGCAGCGCCGTCAACTCGTCGGTGAGCGCGAGCTGCTGCAGTTCGAGCGTGATCCTGCGCAGGTCCGCGGTGGCGCTCTTGTGCCCGCAGACCGCGGCTGCGAGCGTGAGGCCCATCAGCGTCGTCATGCCCATGAACGACTGCAGGAAGATCAGCGACTCGTTGGTGGTGGCGCGCGCGAACGGGCCAGCGCCGCCCGAGGTCGCGACCACCGCAATCAGGGAGACGAGGCAGGCTGCGAAGGCGACACCGCCCGGATTCGTCCGGCAGGCGATCCACACGAGGAATGGCAGTGGCAGGAAGGTGAGGGGGTAGGCGACCACGCCGGGCGGTGCCTGGTAATAAAAGATAAAGGCAGTGACGGCCGTCAGCAGCACCAGCGTGCCGAAGGTTTCGGCAACGTACGAAGGGCGGCTGTCGATCGGCAGCATCTGGCGCCAGGTCATCATCGCGGGCGTCACTACGATGACGCCGATGAAATCGCCGAGCCACCAGGTGCGCCAGGATTCGCCGAAGCCGCCGTCATGGAGGCCCGCGATGGCGAGCGTAGTCACGCCCCAGGTGGAAGCGATGACGCAGCACACGCCGGCGATCGCCGCGAATGCGATGGTCGTCGGCGCGGCATCGAAGAGTTTCGTGACCCCGACCCATTTGCGCAGCAGCAAAGCCGCGAGCATGGCCTGGAGCGTGGAGCCGACCGCGATGCTGGCGGCGACCAGGATGCCCCCGACGCCGATCTCGCCCTGCGCGATGTAGGACGCCCAGATATTGACCAGGAACGAGCCGATCCAGATGCCCGGCCACAAGCGCGAACCCCAGGCGAGGAGAGCGGCAAGCGCGAGACCGGAAGAGGGCCAGACCGCGGTGGCGTAGCCGGGTGGCACCGCGAGCATGAGTCCGAGCGCGCCCATGAGCGCATAGCCGAACGCCAGGGCGCCGATCTTGCGCAGGCGGTCCGCGGACCAGGGGCCCGCATCGCCCGGGACGGGCTCGGTCCCGCTCGCTAACGGTTGTGCGGCGACGGCTTCGTCGGGCATGGACCTAGCCTGCCACAGGCGTTCCTAGACGGCATCGGTACCCGTGAAATCCATGACCCAATTGGTCTCCCAGGACTTGCCGCCGTCCGGGGAAAAGGCCTGCTCCCAGCGCGGCCGGCCCGGCTTGGACAGTGTCCAGAGGAAGCGCACCCGGATCGGTTTTCCGGCCAGCCGGTCGTCGGCGTGGAACATGCCGACGCCGTCCATGAAGCGGCCGACCATCGGGGTGTCGAGCGAGCCGGGATTGCGGCCGTCGAGCCACCAGATGGACCAGAATCCGGTCGCCGGATTGAACGCGCGGAGCGTTACGGCGCGGTAGGCGCCGCCCGGCAGGTTAAGGACGTTGTCGTCCATGTTGCCGAGCCCGCCCAGGATCTTTTGCGTGACGCAGCTGCCGGTGAAATCGTCCCATTCGGTGCAGCCGGTGAGCCGCTCTTTCAGGCGATGGTGCGCGACGCGCCAGCTGCCGATGAAGAAGTCGAAATCGGCGGCGCCGGCGCGCACTTCGGATTCGCTCATGTTTCGGGTTTTTCCGACTCGACCGGGGCGAGGTCTCGGTTGGCGGGGCCGTTCAGCACTTTACCAAGTTTGTCGAAGCGCGACCCGTGGCAGGGACAGTCCCAGGTCTTGTCCGCGAAGTTCCAGTGCACGATACAGCCGAGGTGGTTGCAGACGGCGGAGCGCTCGTGCAGCAGGCCTGCTTCGTCGCGATAAGTGGCGACCATTGAAAGCCCGTGGCGCAGCACCGCGCCGGTGTCGTTGCCGATCTGTTCGGCGGACTCGGCGTCGCCCTTCGCGAACCAGTCGCCGAACTGCGCCGCCATGTTGAGCGTTTCGCCGAGGAAAGTGCCGGCCGCGCGGATGGACTTGCGCGACGGGTCATAGAGCGACGTCCACGGATTCTCGATGCCGAGGATCAGGTCGGTGAGCAGCATTCCGGCAATCGTGCCGTGCGTCATGCCCATGCCGGAATCGCCGGTTACGACATAGACGTTATCCTGGTCGAGCGGATTGCGGCCGATGAAGGCGAGCCCGTCGATCGTCTCCATGACCTGGCCGGCCCAGAGGTACTCGACACCGCCCATCTGGGGAAAACGCTCGCGCGCCCAGGACTCGAGCCGCGCGTGGCGCTGATCCGTGTCGTCCGCCTGGCCCGACTTGTGATCCTCGCCGCCGACGATGAGGAGTTCATTCGCCGCGTCGATCGCCTGCAACCGCAGGTAGTGGTAGGAATCGAGCGCGTCCCAATAAAGAGCGCGGTGCACCGTGCCGCTCGGCACGCGCGCGCCGATGACGTAGCTCATGTAGGGCGCCTGCTTCGTGTGGATCGCGAGCAGGTCGTTGACGGGCGCATTGGTCGCGACCACCACATGATCGGCGGTGACTTCGTGCGCGCCGACCCTGATGCGGCCGGGCTTGCCGCCTGCCATCGAGTCCGCGTGCGAGTGAGTGAAGATCAGGCCACCCTTGCGCTGGATCGCTTTGGCCAGTGCGGCGAGATACTTGAGCGGATGAAACTGCGCCTGGTTCGGGAAGCGCAGGCAGGGGCCGGTGTTGAAGGATTCCAGCGGCGCTCGTTCGAGCAACTGGACGCCCTGCAGCCCCGCCCGGTGCGCGGCCTCGAGCTCGAGGTCGAGGATCTTCGGATCCTGTCCGGGCGCGAGGAAGAGATAGCCGTGCAGCCGCTCGAAGTCGCAGTCGATCGTTTCCTTGCGGACGATCTCTTCGATCTTGTCGATCGCGGCCGTGTGGCTGTCGGCGGTCAACTTCGCGCCGTCCTGGCCATGCAGGCGCTCGATCTCGAAATAGCGATCGTCGAGCGCATTGGTGAGATGCGCGGTCGTCACCTGCGTCATGCCGCTCGCGAGTTCGCCGTCGTCGAGCACGACGACGGATTTGCCGGCCTGCGCGAGCAGGTAGGCGGTCGTGAGGCCGGAGATCCCGCCGCCGACGATCGCGACGTCGGCATGGATGTCGTCGCGCAGCGACGAATGGATCGGCATGGTCGCGGTGGCCGACCAGAACGATTCGTGACGGGGAAATTCCTGGGCCCGGGATCCTAGCTTCAATGTGCCACGCATGGACGAACCCTCCGCGACGGCGGTGCAAATTTGCCGCCAAGCGTGGCCCGCGGCGGCTGTCGCGCGATATCGGGAGGCCGGAACAGCGGCTGTCTGAGGAGAGCCGCCAGCCTGTAGGCAGGGTCCTACCGGGTCAGTTCTTCGGGCGTGAGCCCTTCCACAGCAGGAACGCGGCGAGCGCCGAAACGACGAATGCGACGCCGCTCGCCCACATCGGGATGACGGCGTCCGCGATCGTGACCTGCCAGCCGAAAAACAGGCGCAACAGGTGCGCGATCGCGACGGCCGCGAGCAGGACGGTTGCCAACAAGGTGCCGGGATTCATGCAGGTTGTACTCCTTGTTTCCAGCGGATGACGCCGACCGTCAACAGGAACACGGCGATGTTGAGCGCGATGAAGCGGCTGAGGGCCGGGCCGTAGCCGAGATCGCTGAGCGGCACGAAGAGCAGGACGATGGCGGCCAGTGCGCTCGGCAGTGCGCAAAGCGCCATGAAGCGCGAGGAGTGCTGCGAGAGCATGGCCGCGAATGCGACGCCGATCAGCAGCGCCACGAAGGAGCTGAGCGGGAAGGTCCAGAACAGCACGACCGTCTCGAGCGCGACACCGGCCGGGATCAGGACAGCGAGGATGCCGAGCAGCAAGCCGCGATTCATGTGCGCTTCGGGAGCTACTTTGTCGGCATCGGCAGGCACTCCATGACCTCGATGGCTTCGCCCGGGAAGATCGTGAAGTGCGGATGGTTTTCGAACAGCCTGGCTGCGGCTTCGTGCGATTCGGCTTCGACGATTGTATAGGCGGTCATTGCGTTTTTGGTGTCGGAAACGCCTTGGGTGCTGATGCGCTTGGTCTTGCCGAGCGGCGCGCCCTGATCGGAGATGGATTTCGCGTTGTCCGTCGCCCACTTGGACCAGGCATCCATGCCGGCCTTTTCCGACGCCTTGCGCTTGGCTTCGTCCATGGCCTTCCAGCGCTCCAGGTTGGCGGCGGTTCCGAGGTAGATGGCGAGAAACTTCTTCATGACGGGCTCCTTCGCTGGAAGTGCGACTTCACATCGGAATAGTAGGCCATCGCGAGCGCCGCACCCCACAGTGTCATGGCGATGTAGGCAAGCATCATCGCCAGGCCGGATTGCAGCGTCGCGCCCAGAAAAGGGTAGAGGAGGAACGACACCGCCGTCGACCACAGCGCGAGCGACCGCGCCCAGCGTTGCAGGACCAAAAGCCCCACGGTCGCGACGATGCCCACCACAAACATGGCGAGCGAGACAATACCGACAGCAAAGATGGCGGTCATCGAGGCCTCGGATGCCGCATACGCCTCATAGGCGCCCGACAGGTATTTCGGTACGAGTCCGGGGATGACGAGGTCGATGACGGCGCCGACGATCGACAAAACGATGCTGAGAACGAGCAGCGTGCGGAATACGGTGACCTGGTTTTGCATGGTGAGATCCTGCGGATGCTTACGTCGCGGTGCAGGCCTTTTTCGGGATACGCA
>JANNKZ010000245.1:0-4757 GCA_031396515.1 Gammaproteobacteria bacterium | reverse complement strand
GTTCGACGACCAGCTCGTCAAGGTCAAGCGCATGCTCGGGCGCTATCCGTTCGCGGACCTGCGCCGCGGCGCGCAGCTCGTCTACGACGTCGCCGCGAACTGGAAAGTGCTGATGGAGAACTACAACGAGTGCTACCACTGTGGGCCGGTGCATCCGGAACTGTGCGCGCTCGTGCCGGCATTCCGCGAGATGGGCGGCGCCGGGCTCGCCTGGGAAGACGGCATTCCGCATCGTCCGGGGGCCTGGACCTTCACGGCTTCCGGCACTTCGACGCGCCCGCCTTTCCCGGGTCTCTCGGATGCCGAGCGCACGCACCACAAGGGCGAGATCGTCTATCCGAACCTGCTGCTGTCAGCGGCGGCCGAGCACATCGCGGCGTTCACGCTCTGGCCGATGGGCCCGGACCGCACGCGCATCGCCTGCGAATTCCTGTTCCATGAATCGGAAACAGCGAAACCCGGCTTCGACCCGTCCGACGTCGTGGATTTCTGGGACATCGTCAATCTTCAGGACTGGCGCATCTGCGAGAGCGTGCAGGCCGGCATGCGCTCACGCGGCTTCCGCGGCGCCTACTACGCGCCGATGGAGGATCCGAGCATGGATATCCGGCGCTACCTTGAAACCCACCTCGGCGACCTGACCGCGATCCCGTGAGCCAGGCCCGCTACGACGTCGCCCTCGTCGGCGGCGGTCACAACGGGCTCACTGCCGCTTTCTATCTCGCGCGCGCGGGACTGAAGGTCGTCGTGCTCGAGCGGCGCGAGCTGCTCGGCGGCTGCGCCGTCACCGAGGAAATCGATCCCGCGAAAGCGCCCGGCTGCCGGGTTTCCACCGCCTCCTACATGGCGAGCATGCTGCGCCCCGAGGTCATCCGCGACCTGCGCCTCGCGGATCACGGATTGCGGATGATCGCGGCGAACCCGACCGTGCAGGCCGTGACGCCGGACGGCGTCGTGCTGCCGTGGTGGAGCGACACCGCGCGCATGCGCGAGGTGCTCATGCGCTTCGCGCCCGCGGATTGCGAGCGCTTCCTCGCGCTCGAGCACGGGCTCGCGGGACTCGCGCGCCATCTCGAGCCCCTGTTCATGCAGGCGCCGCCCGACCTGGAGAAGGACGGCATCGCCGGGCTTGCCGAGCTCGTTCGCTTTGCATTGAAATTCCGCGGCATCCGCGGCCGCGAGATCTCGGATCTCGTCGCGTTCTCGACCGGCAGCCTCGGCGAATTCCTCGACCGCAAGATCGACTCGCCGCACCTCAAGTCGCTGGTGCTCTCGAACAGCCTCTACGGCAAGCACGGCGGGCCCTATGACGCCGGCACGCTGTTCGGGCTGGTGTTCCACCTGCTCGGCGGCGGCGCGGAGGCGAAGCAGGGTTTCGTCGGCCACGTGATGGGCGGCATGGGAGCGATCACGCAGGCGATGGCAGCAAGCTGCCGCGCGGCAGGCGTTGAGCTGCGCACGTCCTCGCCAGTCGCGCAGGTGCGCATCCGCGACGGTCGCGCCGACGGCGTCGTGCTCGAGGACGGCAGCGAAGTCGATGCGAAGCTGGTGGTCTCGAATGCCGATCCGCGCCGGACCTTCCTGACTCTGGTGCCGCCGGACACGCTCGCGCCGGAATTCCTGGCCGCCGTGCGCGGCATCAAGATGGACGGCCCCTGCGGCAAGCTCAACCTCGTGCTGTCGGAAGAGCCGAAACTCGAAGGCGGCGATCCGGCGGCGGATGCGCTGCAGCGCGCGCAGTTCACGTTCGTGCCCTGGCTCGCGGGTGCGCAGCACGCCTACGGCGAGGCGCGGCGCGGACGCATCGCCGACGAGCTCTGGATCGATTGCCTGGTGCCGTCGCTGCTCGATCCGTCGCTGGTGACGAAGAACCGCCACGTGATGACCTGCTTTGTGCAGTACCTGCCGTACCGGCTGTCGGGTTCCGACTGGAGCCTCGAGCGCGAGCGGCTCGAGCGCCAGCTCCTGAAGCAGATCGCGCGCTTCGTGCCGGCGGTCGAGACATCGCTCGTTGCCGCACGGCTCTACACGCCGCTCGACCTGGAGAACGTCTTCGGCATCACCGAAGGCAACATCTTTCACGGCGACCTGCGGCCCGACCAGCTCTTCTTCATGCGCCCGCTGCCAGGCCATGCGCGTTATGCGACGCCGATCCGCGCGCTCTATCTCTGCGGCGCCGGCACCCATCCGGGCGGCGGCGTGACCGGCGCGCCCGGCTTCAATGCGGCGCACCGGATCCTCGACGACCTGAAGCGCGATCGCTCGCTGCGGACGGGCGCGGCGCGATGAGTCTTCGCGCCATGCCGGTGCGATTCCGCATTCTTTCCGTGCTGATCGCGGTTTCGTTCTTCAATTACCTGTTGCGCAACAATTTCTCGGTCGTGGTGCCGAGCATCCGCGAGGAATTCAGCTTCACCAGCACGGAGATCGGCTGGATCCTCGGTAGCTTCAACCTGAGCTATGCGTTGTTCCAGATTCCGGGCGGGATCTTCGGCGAGTCGGTGGGCTACCGGCGCGCACTCACGATCATTGCCGTGACCTGGGGCGTGCTGACGTTCCTGACCGGCTTCGCGCCGTCGCTGTTTGCCGCATCGGCGACCGGCGCAATGGTGGCGCTGATCGTCGTACGTTTCCTGATGGGCGCGGCGAACGCGCCGATCTTTCCGATCACGACCGGCGTGGTCGCGCATTGGTTCCCGGTCGGCAGCTGGGCGTTTCCGAACGCGCTGCAGAGCGCAGGCTTGACGCTCGGCCAGGCTGCGATCGGGCCGGTGGTGACGCTGCTGATCGTCCAATTCGGTTGGCGGGCCTCTTTCTACGCACTGGCGCCGCTCGGAATCCTGGTCGGCGCCTGGTGGTACTGGTACGGGCGCGACCGGCCCGCCGAGCACCGCGCAGTCACGCCGGCGGAGATCGCGCTGATCGACCGCGACCGCGATCCCGCTTTCACGGACAAGCCAGCGCCGGGGAGCTGGCGCGAAGTACTGATGCGGCGCGATGTGCTGTTGCTGGCGGCCGCCTATTTCTGCATGAATTACGTCTTCTACATGTTCGCGCAGTGGCTATTCACTTACCTGGTCGAGGAGCGCGGGTTCTCGCTGCTCGAGAGCGGGTTCCTCTACATGCTCCCGTTCGCGACCGGCGCCGCGATGGCCGCGGCCGGCGGTTTCATCTGCGATCGCCTCTGCCATCGCTTCGGCGGGCGCTGGGGTTGCCGGGTGACGGCGATGACCGGGCTGGTCGGCGTCGCCGTCTTCCTGTTGGCGGGCGCGAACGCGGCCAATCCTTATGTCGCGGTCGGCTTGCTGTCACTGTGCTTCGGATTCACGCAACTGACCGAAGGTCCCTTCGCCGCCGCCTCGACCTACGTCGGCGGTCCGCACGCTTCCACGGCGTATGGCGCCGTGAATACTGGCGGCAACGCCGCCGGATTCTTGGCGCCGGCCGTCGGTCTGATGGTGGATCACCTGGGCTGGCTCACGACCCTCGCGAGCGGCTCGATATTTGCGCTGATCGGCGCCGGATTGTGGCTGCTGGTCCGCGTCGAGGAGAAACGCCGGTGAACGAAGCGCAACGGGATCTCGAGAAGCGGCACGGCGTGCCCTTCGACGGGGGATTCTCGATCGATGACGTCTCCAGCGATCCACCGGACGGTTCGCCGTCGAAGAAGGAGCTCGAGGCGGAACACGACGAGCTCGTGAAGCGGCTCGACGAGCTTCAGCAGCGGCTGTTCGCCGACCGCCGCCATGCGCTCCTGACCGTGTTCCAGGCGCTCGACGCCGCCGGCAAGGACAGCACGATCCGCCACGTGTTCTCGGGCGTGAACCCGGCGGGTTTCCGCGTGCACGCCTTCGGACGGCCGAGCGAGCTCGAGCTGCGCCACGATTTCCTGCATCGGGTCGCCGAGCGCCTGCCGGAGCGCGGCAAGATCGGCATCTTCAACCGCAGCCACTACGAGGAGGTCCTGGTCGTGCGCGTGCACCCGGAATTCCTCGCGGCGCAGAACCTGGCGTCGGCGGACCTGAAGCACATCTGGAAGGAACGCTTCGAATCGATCCGGAACTTCGAGCGCCACCTCGCCGCGAACGGCACGACGATCGTGAAGTTCTGGCTCAACGTCTCGCGCAAGGAGCAGAAAAAGCGCTTTCTCGAGCGCATCGACAAGCCGGACAAGAACTGGAAGTTCCGGCTCGGAGACCTGGACGACCGCGAGCGCTGGGACGATTTCCGGAAAGCCTACGAGTCGGCGCTGGCCGAGACTTCGCGGGAATGGGCCCCCTGGTACGCGATTCCCGCCGACCACAAGGCCTACGCGCGGGTCGCGGTCGCGCGGATCCTGGTCGCGACGCTCGAGCGCATGGATCCGCAATTCCCGAAGCTGGATGCGAAACAGCGTCTCGAACTGGAAGAAGGCCGGCGCCGTCTCGGCAAGGAATGACGCTCGGCGCGATTCGCGCGCCGGGCTTCATTGCGGCTCAGGCGGCGGCGCGCAGCCGCATGGTCGCCTCGTGGTGGCCGCGGCCGGCGGTCCGCCAGAGCAGCATCGCGGTCACCCAGCCGAGTGCGCTCGACACGAAGAAGAACAGCATCATCGGCTGGTAGCCCGCGGCATTCAGCGGTCCCGCGTCGTAAACATCGTTCAGCCACCCGGCGATCAGGTTGGCGCCGCCCATGCCCAGGTTCTGCACGACCCACATGAGCCCGATGGCCGTGCCGAACTTGTCCGCCGGCACCAGTTTGGCGACCAGCGGCCACAT
>JANNKZ010000229.1:0-10244 GCA_031396515.1 Gammaproteobacteria bacterium | reverse complement strand
TGGGTGCGCCAAGGGCCAGCAGGAGAATGAGTTCTCTCACCGGTAGAACCGCCGCATCGCTGCGATCGCGTCCTCGATCCGCGCAGGATCGAGCTTGATGTCGTCCGCGGCACGGTAATCGTCGCCGAGCACCTCGACGAGTCCGCCGGGCGTCGTGACGAGAATGCGGCCGGGCTCGACGATCGCATACGAGTGATAGCTGCCGGCGATGATCCAGTCCCAGGACTCGCCGTCGAAGAGGTTGCGGCCGAGGCTGTAGTCGGCGGGCGGATTGCGGCAGCCGAGCAATTCCGTCAGCAGCGTCGCCGGCAGGTCGAGGTGCGAACTGCGATGCGTGTACCGGCGCGGCTCGCGGCCGGGCCAGCGCATCCAGAGCGGCGTCTGCAGCTGGTAGCGGCCGTAATTGGTTGCGTGGCCGAAATAACCAAGACCGAGGTCGTCGAACTCGAAGCCGTGGTCGCCCATGACGAGCACGACCGTATCGTCCGCTTTGCCAGCTGCCGCGAGCGCCGTGAGCAAGTTGGCGACCTCGCCGTCGATCACGGCGAGCCCGCGCCGGTAGCGGAGCCAGCGCGCGGCCGCCTCCGGATTGGCGGTAAAGCGTTTGTCCGGCTCGAGTGTGGGTCCTGCCGCGCCGATGTCGAGATCCGAATGGTTGTACCAGACCATCGCGAAGAACGGATCCGCCGCGCCGCGCGCACCGATCCATTGCGCGAAGTCCTGGGTTGCCTTGCGATTGCCCTCGACGCGGCCGAGGCTCGCGCCCGAATGCAGGTTGGAGACGCCCGAGAACACCGTGCGATCCATCTGCGTCGGACTGCCGAAACCGACCGAATCCGCGGCAAACAACTCGTAGCCCGCGGCGCGAAACTGGTCGAGCAACACCGGCGCGCGCTCAGCGACGTAGAACGACTGGAAATACGTGCTCGGCAATCCGTAGAACATCGCGAAGGCGCCCATGCGCGAGGAATTGCCGGCGCTCCAATGATCCTGGAACACGATGCCGGAATCGCGGAACGAGACGAGCGCCGGCGTCAGGCCTGCGTCCGCCGCGTCGGGACGGAGCGCGTCCAAGACGATCCAAAGCACGTTCGGCGCCGGCGCGGGTGCGTCGCACTGCATGGGCGCCAGCGGATAGCGCAGTTCCCCCTCCTCGTCATGCACGGTCCGGCGCAGGAGCCGCGCCTCGCGCACTCGCTCGGGATCCACGAGGCCGAGCTTCGCGAGCGCGCGCTTCGCGGACTGCGGGTAATAGAGCGGAATCGCCTGCGTGAAGCGCGTGACCGGCCCGTAGCCGACCGCATCCGCCCAGATGTGCAGCCCCTGGCTCGCGACCCAGACGAGGACCAGCGCGAGCGCGAGTCGGCGCCCGCCGCGCGCAGGCCGCGCGGCGAGCCAGCGCCACAGGATGCCGGCGAACAGGGACTCGAACAGCAGCGCGACCGCGAGCACCATCGCGGAGGCGATCCAGGTCGTGGGCTCGAACAGCACGGCAACGAGCACGCTCAGGTGCATGCGCCTCTCGGCGAAGACGTTGGTGTCGAGCACCAGGAGCGCGAGCAGGAGCGCCGCCGCGATCACCGCGACTGTCATGACCGTACGCTTGAGCGGCCCCAGGACGAGCAGCGGCCCGCAGAGCGCGAGCATCACGAGCGCCGTCACCAGCGTGAAATTGCCGAGCATCGCGAGCGGTGGGTAGATCACGCCCGCGATTTCGTCCGGCCACTGGTAGAGGAAGAGGTAGCGCAGCCCGATCAGGACGCAGAGGCCGGCGTTCGCCGCGATGAACCAGCCGAGCCAGCGCCAGATTTCACGCCGCGTCACGGCCGGAGCTCCCGCGCGATCGCCGCGATCGCCTCGGCGCCGGCGATGCCGCTCCGCCCCACGTTAAAGACCCACTCGTTCCGCAGGCGCGCGACATTCGCGCGGAAGCGGCCGGGATCGCGGACGAGCTCGCGCACGAGCGCGGGCAGGCGACCGAGTTCAGCGGGCAGCAGCAGCGCGCCCAGTTGGTCGCGCACCCAGGACTCGAAGGGCTCGATGCCGAGTGCCTGCCAGGCGTCGTTCCGCGACTTGAACGGCAGGTCGATGTAGATCACCGGCTTCTCGAGACCCATGCCGTAGTCCTGCCCGGCGCCGGACCAGTCGGTGATCATCACATGCGAATCGAGCAGCGAATCGCGCTCCGCCATCTCCTCGACCAGCGCAAAGCGCGGGTTGGCGCGGTGCTTCTCGACGATGCGATCGATCGCCTCCGGCATCTTCCAGCGCGTCTGGAAGTGCGGGCGCAGCGTCAGGCGGAAACCCGCTTCCAGGATCGCGTCCGCGATCTCCATGCCGCAGACCGGCAGGATGGTCTGCGGTCCCCAGGACGGTGCCAGCAGCACATGCGTCTCGGCGTCGCTGGCGGCTGCTGGCGGATCGCGCTGGCTAGCGATCATTTCATCGAGCCGGCCGTAGCCGTGCGGCACCAGCCGCTTGGCCGGCAGTCCCTGCAACTCTTCGCGCTTGCGCACTTCGCGCTCGAAATGCGGGCCGCAGAGCAGGATGGTGTCGTAGTGATCGTAGGAATCGGCACGATCGGCCATGTGCGCGCTGGTCAGCGAGTGCGCCATGAACACGTAGTGCACCTTGTTGACCGAGCGCTTCAGTTCGAGGTTGCCGAGGTCGAGGATCTGCGTGACGACCACGTCCGCCTCGACGAACTGGCAGAACCAGATGCGCGGCAGGCCGCGGCCGACGCAGAACGCGTGGATGCGCGGCGAGTTGGCGCTCATCGCCGGGTCGTCCGGTTCCGCGCAGACGTAGTGGACCGTCTGCCCGAGCGGGCCGGTCAGATGATCGAGCACCGGCTTGAAGTGATGCCAGTCCTGGCGGCTCTCGGCGAGGAACACGATCCGGCGTTCGTCGCGCGGCAATGCGCGGAACGCCCTGTACGCCCGCCATTCGCGGAAGACGCTCAATCCCGTTTTGACTGGGTGGAATCGCCTTCCGTGGGCGCAGGGTTGCGGCGAAACAGCGACTTGATCTTGTACCACCAGGTCTTGACCGCGAGGCCGATGGTCGCGATCAGGCCGACGATCGCGGACAGGATCAGGCTGCCGGTGCTCGGGTCGAGATAGGCCTCGGCAGCGGGCGCGAGCGTCAGCAGCAGGATCAGGGCCAGGGCCCGGGAATTACGCTGGGTTTGGCGCTGCATGGTCGCCGCTGTATACCGTCAATGCCTTGCCTCTGCAACTGCGGCCCGGCGGCGCCGCTCGATTTCCGGCCAGACCTGCTCCCGCACCCGCGCCAGATGCGAAGCATCGTCCATCTCGCCCCAGACGAGGTCCGGCACCACCGGGCAGGCGATAGGACGCTCTTTACCCGCCGCCACCAGTGCGTCGGTTTCGTAGTCGCGCATCAGCGTGGTCGCGAACTCCCGCTCGGCATAGCGGCACATGAGCTCGAAGAGCGCCGGCGACACGCGCGTAATGCCGACCAGCTCGCCCGCGATCGTGCCCGCGAGCGACTCGCGGCGCTTCGACATCCCGGTCAGACGGCCCGCCTCGGTCGAGACGTACACCTCGTCGCCCGCCGCGGTCGGGCCGGAGACCAGGATCGCGTCCTCGTCCGGTCCCTCTAGCAGGGTCGCGAGCGCACGCGGTTCGTACACGAGGTCGGATTCGAGCAGCAGGAACGGGCCGCGCACCATTCCGCGCGCCTGGAATAGCGAGAACAGGCTGCCGGAATCCGCAAAGCGCTCGTTGTGGACCGTGCGCACAGCGGGGAATCGCCGGACGAACTGCTCGTACAGCGGCGCGAGGTGGCCGGTGACGAGGATGACGTCCTGGATGCCGGCATCGGCGAGCGTCGCGATGGATTCCTCGATGATCGGGCGCTCGCCAATCCGCAACAGCCCTTTCGGCCGGTCGGAGACTTCGCCCGCGAGCCGCGTGCCGCGGCCCGCCGCGAGGATTACCGCGCTCGTCACCGACGTCATGCCGGCGTGCGGCACAGGCGTGCGAGCGCCGCGCAAAGCCGCTCGATTTCATCGTCGCGAATGTCGCCCATGTGCGCGATACGGAAGATCTCCGGGCCGAGGCTGCCCTGGCCCGCGTAAATCACGAACCCGAGCGCCTTCAGGGCATCGTGCAGGGCCTCGTAACTCTGTCCTTTCGGCAGGCGCCAGGACGCGAGCACCGGCGAGCCGACGCCGGCATCGAGCAGCGGCGTGACGCCCGCGGAGGTGAGCGCTGAGCCGACGCGTTCGGACCGCGCGCGATAGCTCGCGTAGCGCGCCGCCACGCCGCCCTGCTCCGCGTGTTCCACCAGCGCTTCCTGCAGCGCGAAGGCCACCTGCACCGGCAGCGTGAACGGCGAGAAGCCGCTGCCGTGCTGGCCTGCGTGATACGGACGGAGATCCAGATACACGCTGCCTGCCGGCGCCACTTCGTTCTGCCACAGCGTTTCAGTCGCGAGCACGAACGAGAGGCCCGGCGCACCATGCAGACACTTGTTTGCGGTCGCGGCCAGCGCGGCCAGGTTCCAGGCCTCGCCCTCGATGCGTTCCGCGCCAAAGCTGCTGACCGCATCGAGCAGCAGCATGAGGCCGCGCTCGCGACACAGTCGGCCGATCGCGTCGAGGTCGTTCAACCGGCCGGTGGTCGTTTCGAGATGCACGACGGCGAGATGCGTGAGTTCCGGCGCCTGTTCGAGCATCTTCGCGACCGCCAGGACATCGATGGCCTGCAGCCAGCCGAGCTCGAGCACACGGTGCGGCTTGCCCTGGGCCTTCAGCATGCGCGCCATGCGTTCGCCATAAACGCCGTTCGCGACCACCAGCGTGCCGCCCTCCGCGGGCGCAAAGGTCGCGAGCATCGCCTCGACTGCGCCGGTGCCGGAAGCCGCGAGCGTCGCCGAGGTGAAATTTCCCTGAAGCGACGGGTACACCGCGGCGAGCCGCGCATTGATGTCCTGCATCAGGCGCGCGAACTCCGGCTCACGATGGCACCAGTCGCCACGACCGAGCGCCGCGCGCACGCGCGCGGACAGCGTGACCGGCCCCGGATTCAGCAGGATCGTGCGCGTCGTCATGTCAGGCCGTCAGTGTCTCGCGCAGCCGCGCGGCCACTTCCGCCGGCGTCATGGTCGGCCGCGGCAGTCCGGCCGGCACGCCCGGCACGATGGGCGCATGCAGGAAGGCGAGTCCCGCCTTGCGCCCGGAAACGAGCGCACCGAGCGAGCGCGGATCGGCGGTCGCCGCCACTACCGGATAGCCGGAGGCCGACGCGATCGCGCAGAAGTCCACGCCCGGCGATACCGTCGCCTGGCCGCCGGTCGATTCGTGCAGGCCGTTGTCGAGCAACACATGCAGCAGATTGGGCGGCTTCTCGAAACCCGCGGTCGTCATCGCGCCGAGGCGCATCAGCGCCGCACCGTCGCCGTCGATCGCGATCACGCGCCGGTCGGGCCGCGCGATCGCGAGTCCGAGCGCAAGGCTGACCGCGCAGCCCATCGAACCCACCATGTAGAGCTGGTTCGGCCGGTCGCCGAGCGCGAACAGCTCGCGCCCGGTGAAGCCGGTGGTCGCGATCAGCACGTCACGATCGGTTGCCGCCTCCTGCAGGGCCGCGAGCATGTCGCGGCGCGTGTGCGTGGCGCGCGGGCGCGGCACCGGCGGCGCGGGCGTGGCAGGTACCGGTGGCGGGCGGGGCTCCAGTTTCGCATCCGCGACGCCCCCCTTCTGCATCACGAGCGCGAACGGGCGACTCTCTTTCGCGAAGTGCGCAAGCGCGAGGTCGAGCGCCGGTTCGACCTCCGCCGCCGCCGACGGAAACAACGCCCAGGGAATCCGCATGGTCTCGAGCATGGCCGGCGTGACTTCACCCATCAGTTCGTGCTGCGGCTCGTCGGCAGAGCCGCCCGGCTGGCCGCGCCAGGTGACGATGAGCAGGATCGGAATGCGGAAGGTGTGCGTCAGTGAGGTCAGCGGGCTCACGGCGTTGCCGAGCCCGGAATTCTGGAACATCGCGATCGCCGGCAGGCTGCCGAGCGCGGCGCCGGCCGCGATCGCGACGGCATCGCCCTCGTTCGCCGCCCCGACATACCGAAGCGCCGGCGAGCCGATCACGTCGTTGATGAACGGCGTCAGGTAGGAACAGGGAACGCCGGTGTACAGGCCGAAACCGCGCGCCCCTGCGGCGCCGATGAAATCAGCCGCGCGGATCATCCGAACTCGCTGGCCGCCAGCAGGTCGTCCAGGCTGTCCACGTCGAGCCAGTGGCCGGTGGTGTAGATGACCCGGATACGCTCTCCGCGGCGCATCAGCTCGGCGAGCAGCGCCAGCATCCTGGCCTGGCGGTTGGCCGGTACGGCGGCAAGTTCCTTCACCACGGCCCGGAACTTCGGCAGCGCCGCGGCAGAGACTTTCAGGAAGCCCATCCATTCGCCGTGGATGCGGTCCTCCGCAAGGTCCTCGCCCGCCGCCTCGAGGTACACCTGCTGGTAGAAGTTGCGCCGCGAATGTGCCTGCGTGCAACCGACGTAGTCGGCGGCGCGGCCGCGGTTCGCGGATTCGCGCCAGTCGGTGTCCACGGCGATCGCGAATTCGTCGCTGGCCTCGGCCAGCGCGCCAAGTATGTAGTGATTGAAGATCACGTCGCCGTATGAAACGAATAGGTCCATTGCGTCGTCGGAATCGGCCTCCAGGCCTTTCTGAAGCGACAGCAGTTCGCCGGAATCCGCGAAGCCCGCATTGTCGGCGTAGGTCAGCGACGGCAGGTCCACCGCTTCCGCGCGATAGCCGCGCACCACGGCGATGCGCTTGATGCCGGCCGCGTTGTAGGCGGCGACGATGTGCGACAGCAGCGGCCGGCCGCGCACCTTGACCATGGTCTTCGGCCGCTGCTCGGTCAGTTCGCCGAGTTCCGTGCCGCGCGAGGCCGCGAGGATCAACGCGCGCGCGCGCGCCGGTTCCTTCGGCAGGTAGCGTTCCTCCGCGTCCTGCAGTTCCGGGGCGCCCTGGAGCCGGAACAATTCCTTGACCGGCGCGATGCGGTCCTCGACCGAGCGCAGGTTCTGCTCGCGCGCGATGGTCGCGGCGGTCTCCTGCATCGCGGTCACTGCGGAGCGCAGCAGGTGATTGGCCCAGATCGCGAGCGAGAAACCGGCCTCGCGGAACACGTCGGTCGGCGTCGAATGGTACTTGGTCGGCACGATCACGACCGGCGAGCGGCCCGCCCACTCTTTCTGAAACGCCAGTACTTCGGTAGGGCGCGACAGCGCGCTGTGGATCAGGATGCCGTCGGAGCCGGCGGCGTGATACGCCTCCGCGCGGCGCAGCGCCTCGTCGAGTCCCCAGCCGGCGATGAAGGCCTCGACGCGCGTGATGATCGCGAAGTCGTCGTCGCCCTGCGCGTCCTTGCCGGCCTTGATGCGGCTGCAGAATTCGTCGACATCGGCGAGCTGCTGTTTGTCGCCGTCGATGAAGCTGTTGGTCTTGGGGAACAGCTTGTCCTCGATGCAGACTGCGGCGATGCCGCGCTGCTCGAGCTTGCGTACCAGGCGGCGCACGTTGTTGAAGTTGCCGTAGCCGGTGTCGCCGTCGAGCAGGATCGGAATGCGCGTGGCGTCCGCCATGAACTCGAGCATCTCGAGCACCTGGGTCCAGCTCGCCTCGTTGTTGTCGCGTACGCCGTACTGCGCCGAGAGGCAGAGTCCGCCCGCCCAAATCGCCTTGAATCCGGCTTCCTCGCCGATGCGGGCGCTGATGCCGTTGTGGGCTTCGAGCAGGAATTCGAGCTGCGGGCTTGCCAGAAGCTGGCGGAAGTGCGCGGTCTTTTTCACCGCCGCAAGTCTAGCGGACTGCCGTGCGGCTTGCCCGCGCGGGGCGAGTTCTCAGCCCTTGTGGGCGGCCCGCCACTCCCCGGCCCAGCCGGGGAGCCGGTCTGGCGCGAGCGGCTTCGCGTAGTGGAAGCCCTGCGCGTAATCGCAGCCCATGGTCACGAGCTGCTGCGACACGGCTTCGCTCTCGACGCCTTCGGCGACCACCTCGAGGCCGAAGCCGTGACCGAGCGCGATGATCTGCTCGACCACCGCCCGGTCGGCCTTCGACGTCAGCATGTTCATCACGAAGGACTTGTCGATCTTCAGTTCGTCGGCCGGGATTTCCTTCAGGTACGCCAGCGACGAGTAGCCGGTGCCGAAATCGTCGATGGACACGCGCATGCCGAGGCTGCGCAATTCCGTCAGCACGCGGTGGCTGCGCTCGCGATCCACCATCAGCGCGTTCTCGGTCACCTCGACGGTAATCCGCGGGAGGTCGATCGACCACAGGCCGGCCGCATTCGTGATCACGTCCACCAGCTCGTAGTTGCGGATGATGGATGGCGTCACGTTGACGGCGACGCCGAGCGCGCCGAGCGACTTCGGCCACTCGCTCATCTGGCGCAGCGCACACTGGAACGCGAAGCGCGTCAGCGGATCGATCTGGCCGGTCATTTCGGCGATGTCGATGAAGATGTCGGGCGGCACGTTGCCGGCGTCCGGACGGTTCCAGCGCATCAGCGCCTCGACGCCGACGAGGCGCATGTCGGCGAGCGCGAGCTTCGGATGGTAGTTCAGGACCAGGTCGCCGTGCTCGAGCGCTTCGCTCAGCTGCGTGTCAAGGTTCCAGCCGGCGGCCAGTTCGCCCGACTGGCGGGCGGAATAGACGACGGTCGCCTGCGAAGTCTTCCACGCCTCGAGCAGCGCGGATTCGGCGCACTGCATGAGCTGTTCCGGCGTGCGCGCGTGCCCGGGGTACATGGCGATGCCGAGCGAGAGCCGGACGGTGGATTGCTGGCCGCCTGCCGAGAGCGGTTCCGAACCGGAGCGCAGGATCTTGGTGGCCGCGAGCAACGCGTGGCCCTCGTTGCGCAGGTTCGACAGCACGAACACGAACTTGCGGTCGCCAAGCCGTGCGAAGTAATCGCCCGGCCGCGCCACGTGCTGGAGACGGTTGCGCAGTTCGTCGAGCATGCGCGCCGCATTCGCGGGACCCGCGCTCGTGAGCAGCCGCTCGAGGTGATGGACGTAGACGACGAACACGGCGATGCCGTAGAGCCGGCTTTCGCGGGCGGCGAGGCGGCTGCGGATTGCCTCGAGGCAGTCAGCGTAGCTGCTGCTGGGCGCCTCGATGGATGCCGGGTTCGTCATGGCCACCTGGAGCAGTGCACGGAAACCTTCCTGTACCTGGGCGGCCGCCCGCTCTCCGGATTGGGGGCAGCCGGACCGCCACAGTGACAAACCGGCCCCGGAGCGGGCGTGACGTGCCGCGCAAAAAATATGGCAAACGCCCTCCGGGAAGGCGGAACTAGGCTGAATACCCCCCGGTCGAAGCCCAAAGCCGGCGTAACCCGCCGCCGCATGGGCCACCTGCCTATACTGCCCGGGCTGGGCAATAGCGCTGGCTCCCCACGAGGTCCAGGTAAACGATGAATTCGATCACGGGAAAGATGGCGCCGGTCGGCCGGAAGATGCCGATCAGCGAATCGACCTTCGGCATCGTCGCGCTGGTGCTGTGCATCCTGCTGGTGCACTCCTTCTATGCATTCGTCGTGCGGCCGCGGGCTGAGGCGAGCCTCGCCGAAGCCGCAGCGCTGGCTGATTCCGGCGAGCGCCAGACCTCGCTGCGCTCGGTCTTCGTCATCATCAAGGATCCCGAACAGGAAACTGCGTTCATCCTGGCACTGTGGGCGACGCTGCTGATCTTCCGGCGCTGGCGCGCCGTGCAGCGCGACCGCGCGCTGCTCGAGCTGCCGTTCATGGATTCCAAGGAAGGCCTGATGGTGCTGCCGCAGGACGTCCGTACCTGGAAGCGGCAGATCGAGAGCGTCGCGCCCGATCACAAGAACCGACTGTTGCCGCGGGCGATGCTGCTGGCGCTCGACCGCTTCGAAGTGACGCGGAGCGTCCACGAGACGTCGGCCGCGGTCAACGAGGAATGCCAGACGGAACTGCAGAGCCTGGATGCCGACAATTCCATGCTCCGGTTCGTGGTGTGGGGCATTCCCGCCGTCGGCTTCATCGGCACCGCGCGCGGCATCGGCAACGCGCTGCAGGACGCGCAGAACGCGCTGCTCGGCGACATCTCCGGCGTCACGACCGGCCTCGGCATCACCTTCAATGCCACGCTGACCGCCCTGACGCTCGCGCTCCTGATGATGTTCCTGCTGCACCAGTTGCAGCACATCCAGGACCGTTCCGTGCTCGACGCCAAGAAC
>JANNKZ010000206.1:0-1599 GCA_031396515.1 Gammaproteobacteria bacterium | reverse complement strand
CAGCCGCGATAGAGCGCGCCGCTCGCCGCACGGATCGCGGCGCCGACATGGACGCCGGAGTACGGTGCGTGCGCTTTCGCGCTGGTCTCGCGCGCCGCCGCGAAGAGGGAATCCCGGTGGCTGGTCATGTTGGAGCGGGTGATGGGAATCGAACCCTCGTTAGCAGCTTGGGAAGCTGCAGTTCTACCATTGAACTACACCCGCGTACCCGGCCCGCGAGGAATGCCCGACGGGATTCGGCTTGCCGACGTGCGCGGCGCGTCCGGAGCGGCGGCCAATATACGCCGCCGATCCGGCGCGTGTACATTCGGCGCCATGATTCCCGGGCGCTATTCGACGGACGTGGCGATCGCCGGCGCCGGCATCGCCGGCATCGCGGCGGCAATCGAAGCGCTGTCGCGCGGCCGCCGGGTCCTGCTCGTCGACCGGGACGCCCCGGAAAACCTGGGCGGCCTCGCGCTCGAGGCTTTTGGCGGGTTGTGGTTCGCCGGCACGCCGCTGCAACGCCGTTGCCGCATCCGCGACGACGTCGAACTCGGCTGGTCCGACTGGCTCGCCTTCGGCGAACTCGACGAGTCGCACCGCTGGCCGCGTGCCTGGGCGCGGCGCTACGTCGAGCGCTGCGTGCCCGACGTGTACGACTGGCTGCTCGGACTCGGCATCCGGTTCATGCCAATGCCGATGTGGGTGGAGCGCGGCCTGCACGGCGGCGGCAATTCGGTGCCGCGCTTTCATCTCGTCTGGCGCACGGGCCGCGGGCTCGCCGAAACTCTGGCGGCGCGGCTGCTCGCGCATCCGCGGCGCGACCTGCTCGACGTGAAGTTCGGCCATCGCGTAGATACGCTCGTCCGCGAAGGCGGCCGCGTTGCCGGATTCGCGGGCGCCATTGAACCGGACGGTGAGCGCTTCGAGGCCGCCGCAGAATCGGTCATTGTCGCCGCGGGCGGCATCAACGGCGATGTCGAGCGTGTGCGCCGTCACTGGCATGCGGACTGGGGCCGTCCGCCCGCGGTCATCCTGAACGGCTCGCATCGTTTCGCCGACGGCACGCTGCACGACGCCGCCGCAGCCGCCGGCGCGCGGGTAACGCACCTCGACTGGCAATGGAACTACGCGGCGGGCATCCGCCACTGGCGCCCGCGCAAGCCCGGGCACGGCCTCTCGCTGGTGCCGCCGAAATCCGCGCTGTGGTTCAATTCGCGCGGCGAGCGGATCGGTCCGGCGCCGCTCGTCTCCGGCTTCGACACGCACGATCTGGTGGCGCGTATCTGCGCCGAGCCCGGCGGCTACAGCTGGCAGCTCCTGAACCGGCGCATCGCGCTCAAGGAACTCGCGGTGTCGGGCGCCGAGTTCAACCCGGCAATCCGCGAGGGCCGGCGGCTGCGGGTTGCGTTCGACCTGCTGTTCGGCAACCGCTGGCTCTACGACGAACTGACGCGGAACAGCGAAGACATCGTAGTCGCGGACACGCTGCCGGAACTGGTCGAGCGCATGAATGCGCTGAACGGCGACGACGTCGTGGACCACGCCTCGGTCGAGCGGGCGGTCGCCGCCTACGACGCCGAGATCGACCGCGGCGAGCGCTTTCACAATGACGAG
>JANNKZ010000204.1:0-5326 GCA_031396515.1 Gammaproteobacteria bacterium | reverse complement strand
CCCGCTCCGACCCCCAACAGCTGATCCGACTCTGTTCGCCGCGAGGATCGCGCAATGATGCGTGATCCCGCGCCGCTGACCGTCGATCCCGCGACGATCCTCGACCAGCTCGCGACGGCGATACTCGCCGTCGATGCGGGCGCCGTCGTGCGCTGGCTCAATGCCGCGGCAGCCGACCTGCTCGCGATCAGCCCTGCGGCAGCACGCGGGCGGCGGCTCGCGTCGCTGGTCGCCAACGGCAGCACGCTCGAGGCGCTCATCGTGCGCAGCCGCACGAGCGGCGAGCCGATTGCGTTGCGCGGCTTCGAGCTCGAGCCGGTCGCCCGCTCCGACTCGCGCTACCAGGTGGACCTCTCGCTGACGCCGTCGACCGACGGCGGCGTGCTGGTCGAGATCGCCGACACGACGCAACCGAGTCGCATTACGCGGGATGCCGCGCTCCTCGCGCAACAGGGCGGCAGCCGCGTGATGGCGCGCCAGCTCGCGCACGAGATCAAGAATCCGCTCGGCGGATTGCGCGGCGCCGCACAACTGCTTGAGCGCGAGCTGCCGAGCGAAGAGCTCAAGGAATACACGCGCGTGATCATCGGCGAGGCCGATCGCCTGTGCACGCTGGTGGACAGCCTGCTCGGACCCACGCGGCCGATGCGGCGCGAGCCGCACAATGTCCACGAACTGATCGACCACGTATACCGGCTTGCACGCGCGGAAGCGCCGGCGGGAGTCGCGATCGAACGCGACTACGACCCAAGCCTGCCGCTGCTCGCGCTAGATCGCGACTTGATGGTGCAGGCGATGTTGAACCTGGCGCGCAATGCCGTTCAGGCGGTCGGCGACCGCGGCGCGCTGACCTTGCGCAGCCGCGCGTTGACGCAGGCGACCATCGGTGCGGAGCGCCATCGCGTGGTCGCTTCGCTGCAGTTCGAGGACACCGGCCCGGGCGTGCCGGCCGAGCTCGGCGAAACCATTTTCTATCCGCTGGTGAGCGCGCGCGCCGGCGGCACGGGACTCGGCCTCGCGGTCGCACAGGACATTGCGACACGCCACGGGGGCATCATCGAATTCGACAGCCGGCCGGGACGCACGGTGTTCTCGCTGTTGCTGCCAATGGAGAACGGGCATGAACAAGCCGCTTGACGTCTGGCTGGTGGACGACGACGCCTCGATCCGTTGGGTACTGGAACGCGCCCTCGGACAGGCGGGCATGACGCCGCGGTCGTTCGACCAGGCGGAGACCGCGCTCGCGGCGCTCGCGGGAGCGCGCCCTGACGTGTTGATCACCGACGTGCGCATGCCGGGCGCCGGCGGGCTCGCGTTGCTCGAACGCGTGCGGCGGAGCCGCCCGGAACTGCCGGTGATCGTGATGACTGCGCATGCCGATCTCGATCACGCGGTCGCGGCTTACCAGGGCGGTGCCTTCGAGTACCTGCCGAAACCGTTCGACATCGACGAGGCGGTCGCGCTCGTGCGCCGTGCGGCGACGCAGGGCGAGAGCACGCGCGCGGACACGGCGGACGCCGCGATCGCCGGCATTATCGGCCAGGCGCCGGCGATGCAGGACGTGTTCCGCGCGATCGGCCGCCTGTCGCGCTCGCGCCTGTCGGTTCTCGTGACCGGCGAGTCCGGCACCGGCAAGGAACTGGTCGCACGCGCGCTGCACCAGCACAGCCCGCGCGCAGCGGGTCCGTTCATCGCGCTCAACACGTCGGCGATCGCCTCCGAACTGCTCGAATCCGAATTATTCGGCCACGAACGGGGCGCCTTCACCGGCGCCGACAGCCAACGCCGCGGCCGCTTCGAGCAGGCCGACGGCGGCACGCTGTTCCTCGACGAGATCGGCGACATGAGCCCGGCGTTGCAGACGCGGCTGCTGCGCGTGCTCGCCGAGGGCGAGTTCTACCGCGTCGGTGGCAATGCGCCGATCCGCGTGGACGTGCGGGTGATCGCGGCGACGCACCAGGATCTCGACCTGCGCGTGAAGCAGGGCCGGTTCCGCGAGGACCTGCTGCACCGGCTGAACGTGATCCGCATGCGCGTGCCATCGCTCCGCGAGCGGCGCGACGACATACCGGAATTGCTCTCGCACTATCTGGCGCTCGCGGCGCGCGAACTCGGCGTCGAGCAGAAGACGCTCGCGGTGCGGGCCCAGAGCCGGCTCGTCGCCTTCGACTGGCCCGGCAACGTGCGCCAGCTTGTCAATGCCGCGCGGCGCCTGACGGTGACCGCGCCCGGCCGCGAGATCCGCGAAGAAGACATTCCCGCTGACCTCGGCGGCGACAGCGCGGAATTGCCCGCGCCGGACGGCTGGTGTCGCGAGCTCGAAGCCTGGGCGTCGCGGCACCTCGCAGGCGGCGGCGCACCGCTCCTCGAAGTCGCGGGACACGAGTTCGAGCGCGCGCTCGCCCGCGCCGCACTCGCGCGTGTCCAGGGCCGCCGCCAGGAAGCGGCCCGCCTGATCGGCTGGGGCCGCAACACGCTCACCCGCAAACTCCGCGAACTCGGAATCGAATAAAAGGTGACGCAAACCATTTTCCGAAAAAGGTTTGCGTCACCTTTTCGGCAGCGCAAAAGAAAGCCCCCGCCATTGCTGGCGGGGGCCCAGGTCAGAAGGCAGCCAGCGCTCTTACGGCCTGGCGATCGTGACCACCGGTGAAGTCCAAGTCTCCCAGTGCGCCGGGTTTGCAGCGTCACCCAACGCCTTGAGGACGGACAACTTCACGACATACTGGCCGTTCGGGACCGTGTAAACGCTGTTGCCGGACGTCGTCGTGCCACCCCAGCTGTAGACGAAGAACGAGGTCGCAGTGCTGTTGCGGCCGACGTATTCGTCGTTGGCGATGCGGTGCCAGGCCTTGCCCGATGCCGCCGCGAAAACCTCCAGGCGCAGCAACCGCACCTGGTGGTCGAGATGGATCAGGAAGGATGGAATGTTGAACGCATCCGCCATGCTGTAGGTGTTGCCCGCCGGGAACACGGCGTAGCCGCCGCCGAGTGCGCAGTCATTGCCACGCAGGATGGTGCATGCCGTGAGCCTGCCCAGGAAGGGGAACCCCACCGTGTTGGCCAGCGCCGCCCTTGCCTGGTAGTCGCCGATGTAGCCCGCGAACGGAACACGCAACACGCTCGCGGCGTCCGCGGCATTGGTCAGCACGATGTAACCGCCGTACAGTCCACCCGCGGGTGCGCTGGCGCCGGTAATCGTCGCATTGACCGTGGCCGTGCCGCCGGCCGGAACCGTCACGCCCGGGGAGCTGAAGGCAACGCCCGCGTCCGAGCCGTGGAAGCTCGGGGTGAACGTGTTGGCCCCCGTTGACAAGGCGTTGACGGACGACAGGTTGTACGTCACCGAGGACGCGCCGGTGTTCCGGACCGTCAGCGTCTGGACGAACGGACCGGCCGCGCTCTCGCCTGCCGAGATCTTGGAAGGCGTCACGCGGGTCGTCGAAGTGACCGCTCCGACGACGTCGAGCATGCCAGCACCCTGGCGATGCACGTTGTCGAGGAAGCCGAGTGCCTGGTTGCCCCACCAGTTCTTCGGATCGGCGCTGTTCTGGAGGATGCCCCGGATGTCCTGTGATGACGTGCCCGGTGCGGACTCCAGCAGCAGCGCGACGCCGCCAGCAACATGCGGAGACGCCATCGACGTGCCGCTGTTCGAGCCGTAAGCGCCGCGCTCGAGCGGGATCGTCGAGAAGATGGAACCGCCTGGCGCGCCGATGTCCGGCTTGATCGTCAGGTCAGGCGCCATGCCGTACGAGCTGAAGGACGAGATCAGGCCGGCGTTGGCGAGCGGAATGCTGACGCTCGAGGTGCCCCAGGTCAGCGTCGTCGGGCCGGCAGCGATCTTGCCGTCGAGGAGCGCGCCATTCGCGGCATTGACGCCCACCACGGGAATCGTGATCGGCGGCGCGCCGGCGACCGTGGGATTCAGCTCCCCGGCCGCGTTGTTATAGAGAACGACGGCCGCAGCGCCTGCGGTCATGGCGTTGAAAGCCTTGGCGTAGAACGTACACCCGCCGCGGCGAACCAGTGCGGCGGTGCCGGTCAGGCTACCGGCCGCAAGCGGCAGGCAGGCGTCCGCGGTACTGGCGGTCGTGCCGGTGCGGCTCATCGGCAAGCTGCCGCTGGTCGGAGCGACCGGCGCGCCGGTTGCCCGGTTGAAGCCGATCAGCTCGCCGCCTGGGGTCACGGTGAAAGCCGGCAATGTCGCGACGAGATTGTCGAACGATGCGGTGCCGATGACCTTCGAACCGACGCCGGGGGCGCTCGCCGAGTAGATGCCGGCGGCGCCCGAGTTGCCGATCGAAGTGACGACGCTCACGCCGCGGTTGACCAGGCGGGTTGCCGCCTGGGCGGTCGGATACTGCGGCCACTGGAATGCCGAGCCGATGCTCATGTTGAGCACGTCCATGTCGTCGGCAAGCGCGCGCTCCATCGCGGCCAGCATGATGTCCGACGTGGTCGAGCCGTCGCAGCCGAAGACGCGATAGGCCCCGAACGTGACGCCGGGCGCCACGCCGGTGAGCAGTCCGTTGGCCCCGACGATGCCTGCCACGTGCGAGCCGTGGCCGTTGCAATCGTCAGGAACGGCGTCGGGTGCCGGCGTCGGGTTGTAAGCCGTGCTGGACGGATCGGCGTTGAACGTGTCGCCGACGAAATCCCAGCCGTGCGTGATGCGTGCGGTTGGGAACGGCGTCGTGCCGTTGACACCGCTGCCACCGAAGTCCGGATGGTCGATGTCGATGCCCGTGTCCATCACGGCCACCTTGATGCCGGCGCCGGTCAGGCCGAGGGAGTTCTGCGCGACGTTGGCACCCGTCATCGTGAGCGCCGTCGCCAGGTCAGGCGTGGAGCCGCTGCCGATCTCGGGGTCCGGCGCATTGATGATCTCGACGGGGTAGACCGCCTTGACGCCCGGCAGGCCGGAGATGCGGCTGCGGTCGCGAGCGCTGGCTTCGATCGAAAGGCCGTTGAACAGCGTGTCGTAGCTGCGCCGCTCGGTATAGACGATGCCGGCCGCCGCCGCGGCGCGACGGAAAGCCGACTTGTCCTTCTTGATTGTCGCCAGAGAGCCACCATCGGCAACGGGCGAGCCCGTCAATTCGACGAACCACAGGTTGCTGGAATATGCCTCGGCTTCGGTCAACGAACCCGCATCCTGCGCCTGGGTGGTGACGATGCCGAATGAGAGAGCGAGCGCGCTGCACATCGCGGCCGCGTATAACGACTTCTTCATCGCTGATGGCTCCATTTTGTTTGGCAACGCGACACTTCCCGTCATCGCGTAACTGCTTCGAACCCGGTTCCGATGCGCGAGACTGGAATC